>NZ_BAAGDP010000001.1:0-250833 GCF_054660695.1 Turicimonas sp. TL08 | reverse complement strand
AGAACTCATCTATGTATCAGTGGAGAAATTCTTATGAAAAGCACGAATGAATTTATTTACCAATGCTAAGGTCCTTTGCTCTATCTTTTAACTTCATACAGAGCCACCTTCTTCCAGCTTAGTTTTTGTTAACGAGGCTAGCGTCCTTCCGTGTTTAGTTATTAAATTCTGAGGTGAGTTTTTTTCATCAACCGGTATAACAAGGCGTAACTTTTTTATTTCACATTGAGCGTCTTATCGGCCTCTACGGACAGATAAGACGCTTTCAAATACGAACCTCCCGGATTTGACGTCCGGGAGGCATAAGGGTCAGTCCAAAGCCAAGAGAATTTGGATTTTTTAACTTGTTATCTCATTTCTTGGATAGCTGTTTGAGCTGCTTTTTTACCAAATACGATATTGCCGGTCACTGCGTTACCGCCATATCGATCCATACCGTGCCACTCGCCAACAACCTCACCTGCCGCTAGTAAATTGTTTATAGGTTTACCGTTCTTGTCGAGCACATGCATATCGGAATCTGCCTTTAAGCCACCAAGTGTTCCTCCGATGCCCGGTATAACTTCGATGGCGTATAAAGTTCCACGCATATCGCTCATTAATTCCTTTCCGCCAAAATCGGGATCTTTTTGTTCGTCAGCATATTTTCCATAGGTTTCAATAGTCTGAACAAAATCCTTTTCCGGCAACCCTAATTTTTGCGCCATTTCTTTGGCATCAGAAGCTGTATTCACAAAACCCAGTTTGACGTACCCTTCATGGACTTTCTTGCGTTTTTGGACAACTTGATCGTTGTAAATTAAAAACGCAGAACCGCCTTCTTGCTTGAGAATTTCAGGTCCTAATTTATTTCTAGGGGCTTGGTCATCGACAAAGCGTTTTCCTGAACGGTTTACCAGAATACCCCCATTATTTCGAATAGCCTGTGTGATCATGATTGTCGTGCCGACTGCGGCATTCGGATGGATTTGTACTCTCTCCAAATGAGTAACTTGTGCTCCAACCTTAGAAGCCAATTGAAGGCCGTCACCATGGGAACCAGGCTGAGCTGTAGTGATAATGCCTTTGAACTGAGGCAACTTCTGTGCTATTAGTTCGCCGTTATTGGCGTAACTACCAGTAGCCAGAATTACAGCGTTCGCTTCAATCGCATAAATGCCGTTATGTTTGCCTTTTACCAGAACGCCCTTAACATTTCCATTCGGATCTTGAAGCAGCTTAAACACCTTTGAATTCACTCTGACGTCGGCTCCGGACTGTACGAGAGCCGGCTCAATAATATCAACCATGTATCTGCCGATCCCACCGGTTGGAGTATAAAGCTGACGAGGATAGGTCGTACCGCCGGTTCTACCTTTCTGCAGTTCTAAATGACCACCAAGATCCTTAAACCACTGGTACGCATCTTTGGAATTTTCTCCAAGTATGCGAATTAAGTCTTTGTCGTTAGCACCTTTGCCAATGTGCAGAGAATCCTTCACGAAAGTATCAACATTATCGGCAACACCATTCTCCTCCTGTAAATCTGATCCGACCACATTCATGCCACCTGTAGCCAACAAAGAGGAGCCTCCTAGAATCGGCATTTTCTCGAGAAGGATAACGTTTTTTCCTGCCTTTTGCAGTTCAATCGCAGCCACCATTCCGGCTCCGCCTCCACCGACAATAACTACATCGGTCTTTTCCGTAAAAGCCGGAGCGGCATTGTCATACTGTCCGAGGTCTTCTGGAAGATAAGGAATCTTTTGCCGGCCAAATTTCATCGGCATATCAAATATATGGCAGTTATTACAATAGGCGAAGCTTTCCTGATGACCTTGGTGACAGGTTGTGCAGGAAGATATGGATAAATATCCTTTATGCGCCGATATCGGGTTTCCTCTTTGTGTGTCCTTCTCTCCTAAGGATTTATAACTTCCGTGACAACTTTGACAAGAAACATCAATCTCTCTTTCTGAATCAGTCACTTTGTCTGTCGGGTGGCATGTCGAACAACTTACCCCCATTTTATTTTGATGATAACCGGCTAGGTAAGTTGATTTTTGACCTTGAACGTATTCTTGTTTATTAGCGTTTTCATCCATCGACTGAGCTTGCACAGAACCAAATGCAAGAAGAATTGACAAAGCAACCAGCTTAATTTTGTTTTTCATAGAGCTCCTCCTAAGGAGTTTGATTTGAGGCTTTCTAATGAAAACATTCTAAGGTTCAATGACTATTATTAAAATTAATAAAAATCTATCAATACATAAAATTAATTTATGAAACTTGCCTCCTATCTCAAACAACTTAGAGTCTTCTATGCGGTAGCTATTAATGAAAAAATGACTAAAGCCGCAGCAGAACTTTGTTTGACTCAGCCGGCTGTCAGCCACTCCATCAAAGAATTAGAGGATACCTTAGGGTGCTCGTTGTTTCTGAGGGTAAGAAAATCTTTGCAGCTGACAAAACAAGGAGAAATTCTATTCAATAGCTGCAGGAAAATTTTTTCTGAGCTCGATAAGGCAGAAAATGAAATCGATCTGAGTAAACAAAATAGTTCGGAAAGTTTCTCCTTTAGTGCCACTCAAACAATCGTTAAATACTTCCTTTTCGATTCTCTCAAATCATTTGTCGAACGAAACCCAACAACGAAATTAAGAATTCAATCAAGTTCAAAGAAAGAAACTTTAGAGTTAATCAAGAACGGAGAGGTGGATTTTGGATTCATCACATCTCCCGTCCCAGAGAATATTGATGATTCACTAGAGTTCATTGAACTTTTTACCTTCACAGATCAGTTTATTGCTGCTGACCGCTTTCCTTTAGACACAACAAAGCCGTTGAATTGGCATACTCTTTCTACACTCCCTATCATCACATTAGGGAAGAGCTCCCTAACTCATCGGTATCAGAAAGAATTAATGGCAAAGGCCGGATACGAACTGAAAACCGCACTGGAGTGCGACAATCTTGACCTTGTTGTTGAATTTACTGAACTTGGACTTGGCATTGGTTGGGTTACTGATAAAGTTTTCTCCAGGGTCTGTCAGGAAGGCAAAAGAATTAAGGCCATAAATTTTGAAAGTTCGTTTCCTCTAAGATCCGTTGTTTTGGTAAAAAACAAATACTATCCGGTCAGCAAAGCGGCAGATAAATTTCTTGCTTTTCTTGCAGTCAGAGGCACAGAAAATGAATAAAAATTCTTTTTGGCTCCTCGCAGCGGCATTTTTTACATCTTGCGTCACCGTCTCCACCAGATTAACGGGAGGTCAATACCAATTTTTTGAAATTATGATGGGAAAGTACCTGTTTATTTCTCTGATTACAGGTTCCCTTATGATTTACCGAAAGGAATCTTTTTTCCCTCGCAATCCGATCCTTTTGATTTTGAGGTGCTTATTTGGCGTAGGTTCTGCAGTCGCCAATACCATTCTTATTCTTAAAGTGCCGGCTGCATTATCTCAAGCCGTTAACTACACATCTTCAGTCTGGATAGTTTTGATTTTAAGTTTTATAACGGTTCCCTTCTCAACAAAAAGCCTTGTTGCTTCTTTCGTCCCGGTAATTATCGGACTTACCGGAATTTTCATTATCTTTAATCCAAATCTAGACCGGTTCTCAGACGTCACTTTTGGAATCGCTGTTGCATATGGCTTAAGCTCGGCCTTAGCTTCAATCTTTTTGAGAGAGCTCGGTAAGCGCAACGAGTCCCCTTTACCGGTTACTTTCTATTTCGGAATATCTTGCTTACTGTTAGGCGTTGGATTCTGCGTAACATTTGACTCCCAAAACCTTGGCCTAATTTTTTCGGATCCTCTGCTTTATCTCATCACAACTTTTGCTCTGTTTTATCAAATTACTCGAACAATTGGTTGGGAATTTGGCAATCCTTTTATTAACTCTTGTCTTTTATTTACTGGGGTACCCTTTGTCATTGCCTTGGGCTACCTGTTTTTGCAGGAACTTCCCGGCTTAACTGAATTACTGGGTATATCCTTAATAGTGGCATCAGCCTTTTTGAGTTTTGGGCTTCAGAGAAGAAAGTCAAACAGTTGTGAGTGAATTCAAAGGGGTAAAATTAAAGCGGCCAATTTCTTAATAGCATTGGCAGTCTTTCAAGCTTCATCATCACTTAAAATTCCTCGGATGCTTTTTTGAAATCCAACCAAAAAATTTGACGACAATTAACTAACAGTAGAACCAGTTAGGAAAGACCCTTCCCTTCCGCATCATGCTCCTCTCGGATGAGATTAAAGTTTGCTCCTACACTCCTACTCTTGTGTCACTATAACCATTGCAGATAACTTTCCCTTCGCTGTAGCTTTGACAATTGTGGCGACAAATGCCGCCACGGGTAAGAAAAATATCTTTCCTTCCATATATCCGCCACATTTACCACTCCGGATTCCGAGTAGGTATTGGAGTTTGCGTTCCTACTTATGCTCATCCTCCGAAAGGCCTGTATGCGGCTTGTGTATGTCAGACCAGAAGTTTGCCACCAGCTTCTTCTACCCGACAGCTCAACCTTTTCGGCTTGCCTTAAGCTAGCTCTTTGTCTTACCCGATCGACCATGGAACTTGCCTCGGTAAGCATTGGACATGCCATGCGCACACAAGTAAACACCATCTCGTGACGATCTATGAATGTTACAAAAAGAGTACATTCTCTTATTCTTAAGTAACATTTATGCCTTTAGGATTATTTTCATAAGGAGATTGCTATGGAACTTAGAGAAGGCTGGGATGGCTAATAAATTCTGACCATTCAAATTTTAGCGGGCTTATTTTTTCTTGGGGAAATAAAGTCTTGCAAGGCAATTTGCCCCAAAACCAATAAAACAATTGCGTAGCTAATTTAAGGAAAATTGAGCCCCGGCATCGGATCTTTAGTACAGAAGTGTCGGTTACGTGGAAATGCCTGTAGGTTTGAAAACAAACAGCTTTACGCCTTGAACACGTGACATGAAGCAACCTGAGACTCTCTACCGCTAAGGCGTTTCTCTTAATTAATCTAGGGGAAAATTATGACAATAAAGCCTCTAAACCGATAGAACACGCTTTAGAGGCTTAAATATTTTTGAACTCTTCTTAAAATTACTTCAAAGAAGCAGCTGCATTTTCACCGGCGATCTTTCCGTATGTCAAACCAATAATCGCGGCAAAACCAACCTCGTTAGCATAAGCTTCATGTCCGGATGCGGCTCCGGCGGCATACAACCCAGGAATAACCTTTCCTTTTTGATCCAATACTTCTGCCTTTGTATTAGTCTTAAGTCCTCCATAAGTTGACTGCATGGAAGGAGTAACCAATGCAGCATAGTATGGCGGCTTAATCATTGGATATTGGATCTTTCTGTTGAATTCTTTATCGTTCTTAAGGCCAGCCTTGCAATCTGCTATATATTTATCGACTGTAGAGATGAACTGTTCCTGATTGACACCGAGTTTTTTTGCCAATTCAGGGATCGTATCGGCTTTTACAAAATACCCTGCTTCCGCATAGTTTCTCATCAACTTCAAATTATCCATTGCAGTTTGATCTACAACAGCATATGCAATATGATCCGGCTGCTTCATCATAGCTTTACTCTTGAAGTTGATAGACGCATGATTCTCATCGACAAATCTTTTTCCGTCTTTGTTAACCAATATGGTGTAAGGAGTAATAGCCGTAAGGGAAACACCGTCCTTAGCAGTAAGCGGATGACAAAGGTAATTCACCTTGATTTGTTCCATTGATGCGGTCGCTGCTCCTAACTTCTGAGCCATTTTGACTCCGTCGCCGGTCAATGAAGCGGCACCGGTTGTTGGACGGTTCATCCACTCCGGAGCATAACGCTTCAATAATTCAGGGCTGGCTGAGAAGCCACCGGTAGCAACAATGACAGCCTTGGCTAGAACTTTATAGTCACCGTCGGGTGTAGAGACCTTAACGCCGGATGCTCTGCCGTTATCAGACAAAATTTCCACTACTTTGCTGTTGAGGCGATAAGGAATATTGTCCTTCTTAACCTCCTTACTAAGTACCTTGATGATATGAGGCCCAGGAGCACTGCCGTCTTTTATGATATGAAAATATTTATCTTCTTGGAATCTTCCAAACGGAACACCAAGATCCATCAACCAGTCGATAACTTCTCCACCTCTCCGGGCGTAAGTTTCAACATTTTCCTTATTAATAGGAACGTTTTTATCCTTAGCCTGCTTCATCAGCAAATCTACATAGTCTTGTGTAGTTTTGCCTTGAATTCCTTTTTCTTTAATTAATTTCGTACCACCGGCTGTGATCCCGGTAGAAATATTCATGGAATCGCCAGCGCCGAGCATTCCTTGTTTTTCCAAGACAAGGACCTTGGCACCTCCTTCATGCGCAGCTATCGCCGATGTCAGCCCAGCAATACCCGAACCAATTACGACAACATCCACTTTTTCGTCTTTTGGTTTTTGGGAGTTCTTGGCTACTGCAGGAGCAACTAAAAGCGGAGAGATATCCTTAGAAGCCTTGCTCAACGCATCTTTACAGGCGTTGATTAAACCTTGACTGCTGAAAGTTGCTCCTGAAATGTTGTCTACCTTAAGGCTTTGGTTAGATATTATTTCATTTGGAATTTTTTCCATCGGAGCATCTGACAATCCGGCAGACTCTTTATGACTTATGACTTTGACCGTGGAAATTTTATGATTGTCTACCGTTACTTCTACCTTAATCGGACCGTTTCTCCCGTTAGCGACCCCTTCATATGTTCCCGGATTGAAAGCAACTTCCGATGCGGAAGCAAAACCAAACGAGGCGGCGCATACGCACAGTACCAGCATTTTAGGATGAATTTTTAACATATCAGTCTCCTTGTTTATACGACTTGAGATATTCATAATTTAGGAAATTCAGTACTTAAGTAGCAAAACTCTTAGACTTTGTTATAAAGAAGAGGTGTGCATGTTAAGAATCGTCATCTTTTTGTTGGCTACCTGCTGTTTTTCATTGACTTGGGCAAATGAAAAAGTTGTTCTTGCTGTCAGCCTAGATCCTCCCCAGGACAACAACGTCAAAATAATTGAACCAACAATTCAAGCATTGAAGAATACTTTCGGTAAAGATAATTTAGAGATTCTCAGACTTCCGCTTCCTGCCTTAGAAGAATGTCTTGAAAGTGGTAAAGCTGACCTTTTCCTCTCTACTTCCGGCCTTTCTAGGAGAATGACTCAGAAAGGTGCCAAAGAATTGACCACGATGGTGTCAGATCGACTTCCCGATCCTAATAATGCATATGGCACGTTGTTTATTGCGCGGGCTGACAGCCCTATCGGCACCGTTGAAGATATGAGAAACAAATCAGTAGCGATCAACTTAAAAGGAGGATTCTACGGACATCAAATTGGTTTAGGGGAACTGGCAGACAGAGGCCACGATCCACATCATTTCTTTGGCAGAACGGAGTTCGTCGGGCGAGATCTAAGAAATGTCGTAAAGGCCGTAATTTCAGGTAAAACCGATATTGGTCTTCTTTCGACATGTTTTTTAGAAGATACTTATCCTAAGGGAGATAAGGTCTGGCAACAAATTAAACCAATAGGATTAAAACCAGAGTCGACCGTCTGCATGTCTTCTACAAAGCTGTATCCTAACTGGTCATTTTCTTCCATGCCCGGTGCATCCCCGGAAGTAGCCAAAAAAGCAATACTCGCACTTTTAACGATGCCAAGAGTCCCCGGCGGATACAGCTGGAGCATAGGCACAGACTCCACAAGATCCGATGAATTATTTAAGTCACTTCAACTGGGCCCTTTCAGCTTCTTAAACGAATGGTTTTCTCAAGAGCTTTGGAACCATTATTCCTCTTGGATCGCTTTGGTCCTTCTTCTCCTTATCTTATTTGCCGGAACTTCTTTTGTTTTAAGCAAACTTGTGAAAAGAAGAACCAAATCCCTCAGCGACTCTCTCGAAAAACAGAAAATACTTCAACGGAAGGCTCAGAAAGCACTGGAGAGGGCAGCTTCACTCGAAAAACTTGGAATTGTTGAACAAATGAGCTCAATCCTTGCCCATGAGCTTCGTCAGCCCTTTACAACAATTAAGGCCTTTATATTCGGCGCTCAAAGAAAAGCGCAAAAAAATGCTTTATCGAACGAACAGTTTCTAGAAATTCTTCAAAAGATACAAAAACAGACTGACAAACTTGAAGGCATTGTGGATCATGTGAGCTCCTACGCAAAGCGTAAACAACCCGAGCTGAAGATCTTTGATTTGGGAGAAGCCGCTAATGCCGCTATAGAAAATTTTGAGGACTGCGGAAATTTCCATGGAGAAATAAAAAAAGAAATCCTGCGTGGTCTTAAAGTCAACGGCTCGGCCTTAGAAATAGAATTACTTCTCAATAATCTTCTAAAAAATGCTGCCGAATCAATCACAGCAACAAGCGTAAGCCATCCAAAAATTGATATAAAGCTCGAACAAATTGGTGATAATGCAGTTCTTTCCGTCTCGGATAACGGAAATTTTTCTCCTAAGCAAGCTGATGAAAGCACCCTTCTCTCCAGTTCCAAGGAAGAAGGTCTTGGACTTGGACTGCTTATAGTGAAATCAATCGCAAGAAAACACGGCGGTACATTTAAACTCGAGGCTCGAAAAGCCGGCAATGGAGCAATCGCAACACTTTCTCTCCCTTTAATCCATGAAAACAAACAAAACTGAAAAACCTACAGTCAGAATTATCGATGACGATCTCGATCTTCTTGAAGGGTTAGCCTATATGCTCGAAGAAGAAGGTTGGCAGGTTAAAACCTATCCAAATGCCGACTCATTTCTAACCCTAGATGACCCGGAAGTCCCCGGGTGCCTTATCCTTGACTACCTAATGCCAAAAGTAAATGGAGTCGAACTTCAGAAACAATTAAAAGACAAAGGTTTTTCCCAGCCTGTAATATTTCTGACAGCCCACGCAGACCTGGACATGGCCATTTCTGTCTTTACAAAAGGAGCCTTTCACCTATTAAAGAAACCGGTTGATCCTCTCACACTTCTTCAAACCATAGAAGAAGCTACCGCAAAAGATAAAAATGCAAGAAGCGAGAGCTGTTATTCCAACTTCGATAATAGATGGAACTTATTGTCTCAAAGAGAAAGACAAGTTATCGAGTTAGCCATGCAAGGATTAATGAATTATCAGATTGCTGAAAGGTTAAATCTAAGCGAAAGAACAATCGAAAGCCACAGATTCAATGCTTATAAAAAGTTGGGCATTTCTGCCATAGAAGATATAAAGCGACTAAGAAATGATTGAAACACTCTTCTACCAGGATCCCAATGGCAGACGAGCAGACGCTGGACACCGACTGAAAAATTGGATTTCTAGAATACCTAACTTTTAAAAATCCTAAAAAATTCTTTATTTTCAGTTGTTTTCGTTGATTTTTTGTAACAAATCGGATGACCTAAATAGATAATTTATTAGATCATGAGCACACCGAAACTACCTCCGCTGATTATTAAGAAAAGCCCCTCTGCTTTCTACGTTTACACCTACAAGAATAAGTGGAACAGCGAAAAAGCCAGAAGCGAGCGTGTTGAATTTAAGAAAGTCGGAACGGTGCTGTCCGGTCAAAAAGAAGGACGCATCCGCTGGAATGAAAAATTTTTGGAAGAGCGTCCGGAGCTGAGAAATTTTATTTGTGAAAGAAAGACTAAAGGTTACGTATTCGAACCTCTGGAAAAAGAGACCGGCCTTAGCCTCAAGCAAGTCCTCGGCATCAAGCAATTACATGCAGGGGCAACCTGGGCGTTAGACCAAATTGTCAGCAGCAGCCCGATAGGTCCGGCTCTGAAGAAAGCCTTTCCTCAGAAACGAGACTATCTAAAGATTCTTTCCATTGTTTATTTCATAATTCTTAATGAAAACAACAATATTTCTCGGTATCCGAATTTTGCCGAAACAACCCGTTTACCTTGGCCCGGTGCTCTTCATGCATCAACTATTGGAAGAATTTTCAGACGAATAAAAAGCCAACAGATTGAAAATTACTTTACGGAGGTCCAAAAAGTTCCAAGCAGGTTATTACTTTGGAGAAATTGCTGGGAAACGCAGGAAGTTATTTGGAGCTCTCGGAGTTCGCGTACCAGATTCTGAGCCGGAAAGAGAAATGGATTACGAGGATGAGGATGATGAATACGATGACGATGAACTGTAGCCCGAACTATGGGAGGAAGGCCCTCCCATAGATACCCTAACGGATGCAATATTTCAGTCTTAATGACTCCCATGAAAGTTTTGGAAAGAAGGTTTTCCGCATTCCTTCAGCTCTTTAAAAAAGAAATTTGAGAGAAGAAAGATCCGGGAATTGCCCCATATTTAGATCATCTTGTCAAAAAGATAGAAGCAGCTTTCAATATACAGAACAAGTAATTAAAGTTTCACCCCTCGCCGAGTTTCTCAAACACCTTGACAGTTTTTGCTTTCAACCATCCCAGTTAAGGGCAATCAGCAAAAGCTCCTCTGTGGCAACTACCAGGTTTGTACTGTAAAGGAGCCATCACTCCCAAGAAGACCGCTTCTATCATTGAAGACCAGACATCTACCCTCTGCTTGTAACCAAAGGGGATAGTCCCTCAGGGTTTCCTTTTACATCCCAACCACTTATGAATTTTTGTCTTTACATCCCAAAGACTGTATTTATACCAACTTTGGCTCGTATTTAAAAAAAACTTTTTTCATCAGAATGGAATCAATGAATTTGAACTCAATTCTTACTTCAAGGAGAGAAAATGAAGAGAAGAAATTTCATAGCTACCGCTGGTAGTCTTATGGCCACAGTAACTGGTTCCGCATTTGCAAGCACCAAGCTCAAAGGCGATGAAAAAATGATGCCGGTCGACACACTCAACCACGAACCAGGTTGGGATAAGGAGCCGGTTGAAGTCCTGGAAATCAAAGGTGTGAGAATCGGAGAAGGCAGACCAAAAATTATTGCTTCCACAACAGCCAAGACTCCAGAAGCTTTCATCGAACTGATCAAGGACTACAACGCTCGTCCGGAACTGGATATGATCGAGTTACGTCCGGACTATATTGGTGAAATTTCTGGAAAAGAGTTTGCCAAGCTCACTAACCAGGTTTACTCCATTGTTAAGAACAAACCAATACTCATGACCTTCCGAGACAAAACAGAAGGTGGCGGACGTCATGTTTCTGATGAGTTCTATCGTGATTTCTATTTTGATGTCTTAGACAACGGAAAAATTGATCTCATCGATATCGAAATGTTCCGCAACGCCGACATTTGCAAACAAATCGTTAAAAAGGCGAAGGAAAAAGGCGTAAAAGTCGTCATGAGTGACCACGAATTTGGATGGACTCCTTCCGAAGCCGAAATTATTCGCAGACTTCTTCTTCAAGAACAGCTGGGCTCCGACATTTTGAAGATCGCTGTAATGGCTCACAACACTGGCGACGCTCTCAATTTAATGGGAGCAACTTGGAAAGTCCGTAACTTCTACTCTCGTAAGCCAATGTTAACAATGGCTATGGGTAAATGGGGCGTAATGAGCAGAATGACAGGTGAGTTCACCGGGTCCGATATTACCTTCTGCATGGTAGGAGGTAAACCGTCTGCCCCAGGCCAAATCCCAAGTGAAGAAGCTCAAACTATTTTGAATTCTATCCACAAAGCCATGTACCCATCTAAATAAATTTCACTGCTTTTGGGGCTCGGCCCCAATGAGGAGGAACATATGATTCGCAGACTTACATTTATCTCTGCCTTGACTGCTCTTTCGCTCGCATCGTTCGCACAAGCAGCCACCTTCAATCCAGGCACCTACACAGCAGTAGCCAAAGGCAACGGCGGTGACGTTCCAGTCGCAGTCACATTTACAGCCAACGCCATTCAGAAAGTTGAAATTGGTCAGAATAAAGAAACTCCGGGGATTGGTTCCGTAGCTATCGATAATCTTCCAAAGTCTATTGTTGCAAAACAAAGCCTTGGAGTTGAAGGTGTTGCGGGAGCTTCCATCACTAGTAAGGCTATCTTGACGGCAGTTGCAGCATGTGTAAAACAGGCTGGTGGAAACGTTGATGAACTATCTAAAGTTCAACAAAAACAAGCTATCGCTCCGGCACAAACATTAAATGCTGACATTGCCATCGTCGGTGCTGGCGCAGCCGGACAAACAGCTGCTATCCGCGCCTCTGAATTGGGCAAAAAAGTAATTTTGCTCGAAAAAATGCCTTTTGCCGGTGGTGCTGCTGCGGTTAATGGTGGAACAGTTGTCATTCAAGGCTCAAAGATCCAAAAAGATGCTGGCATCAAGGACGATTCCCCAGCCATCATGACTGATGACTACATTAAGAACGGCCATAACTTGAATGACCGCAAAATGCTTTCTCTGTACGTCAATAATGTAGGTTCAATGGTTGACTGGGCCACAACGCATGCAGGTATGAAACTGAATACAAAGGCTGGTTTTACTAATGAAGCAGAACACTCCAAACCGAGAGTTATGCGTTGGGTGGATGGAGCTCAAGGCGCAACAAGAAACTTTAAAGCTGCTGTAGAAAAATCCGGCACTAAGGTTCTTTTAGGCACACCAGCCAAAGAATTAATCGTCAAGGATGGCAAGGTTGTCGGTGTTAAAGCCCAAGCAACAGACGGTACTCAATACACTATTAATGCTCCTGCTGTAATTCTCACAACTGGTGGTTTCGGCGCTAATAAAGACATGCTGACTGGCAGCTTGAAAAATGCTCTTTATTACGGCGTAAAAAGCTCAAACGGAGATGGTCATCGAATGGCTATGGCTATCGGAGCAAAAACCCAAATGATGGATCTGGGCAAGATTTACCCGAACGGCATGGAAGTTGCCCCTGGAATTGCAAAATCTACAATTTGGTCCAACAAGGCAGCATTTGAAGACAATTCCGGCATCATGGTAAACAAGGCTGGAAAGAGAGTAATTAGCGAACTTGACACCAACCACAATATTAAGAACGAAGAAGTGAAACAAGGTGGAAAACTCTTCATTCTTCTTGATGAACCTTCCTATCAAGCTTTCCTTACAAAACTCAACATTACCGGAGTAAGCAAGGAAGATATGGATAAGTGGCTTGCACAAGACGGTAAAGGTTATCCAATTGTTGTCAAGGCAGACTCCATCGAGGCAGTTGCTAAAAAAGCTGGTGTTGACGGAGCAGAATTGGCCAAGACGGTAGCGAAGTACAACGGTTTTGTTCAGTCCGGTAAAGACGTGGATTTCGGCAGACCCGCCAAATTCATGAAAAAGCAAGTTGCAGCTTCAGGTCCATACTACATTGTTGAACAGCAGCCAAGATTTGCTACAACAATGGGCGGAGTCGTGACTAACGATAAATTGAACGTTGTTGACAAAAACAACCGCCCCATCTCTGGTCTGTTTGCCGCCGGTGAACTTGTAGGTGGTGCCATGGGTGACGATTCCCCTCCGGGAGGAAACATGGCTTGGGCTATGACAAGCGGTAAGTTAGCAGCTGAAAATGCAGTCAATTCTTTAAATAAATAGTGGGGTAAGATTATGCAAAGACGAAGTTTCTTTAAAACAGCAGCAATGATTGCGGGATCCACGGCTCTTTCCGCTCTCCCTCCAGTCCACGCAATGGATTGCAAGAAAAGACCTTTACAAGCCATAGCTCTATGTGCGATCGAGCTTCCTCCGGAACAATTTGCTCTCCAGGCAAAGAAAGCTGGTTACGAAAAAATGGGCTTAAGAATTCACCCAATCGTTCCAGGTGCTCTTGCTCATGAATTTAGAGCTAACACTCCAGAGATTCGTGCCTTTAAACAGCACTTAGCCAATACAGGGATCGTACTTCACGGAGTTGACGGCTTTGCGATTAACTCTGATACCGATCCCTCTCAATTCCATCCCGTTATGGATGCTTGCGCAGAATTGGGCGTAAAAAATCTCACCTTATGCGGAGATGCTCCGAATAAGGAAAAATTCGCAAGAGTTCTGCAGGACATGGCTGATTATGCCGCACCAAGAGGCTTTAATATCGATGTTGAATTCATGATCTGGAGAACTATTGGTACGCTTGAACAAGCATTTGAACTTGTTAAGATGGCTGATAGACCGAATTGCACCATTGCCGTTGACTCTCTCCATTTGTATAGATCAGGCGGAAGTCACTTTGATCTTGACAAAATTCCTCAAAAATATCTTGGAGAAATTCACCTTTGTGATGCTGTTATCAATGGGCCGATCGATAAGAAATTGGTAGAAGCCCAGAGAGCTGGAACACTCAAAGTTGAATCAACAGCTGGCACTCCAAAGGGATTTGAAGGCGTCGTGAAAGAAGCTCGAGAAGGCCGTCTCATTCCTGGCGTGGGTGAGCTCCCACTCGTAGAATTCCTACGACACATGCCAGAAAGACCCATAGGTGTAGAAGTTCCACTTCCAGGTTATCAGACTCAAAGAGTGTTTGATTTGACATACAAATACAGTCAAGATCTTCTGAACCAGCTTTGCAGCTAGCACCTATCAGATGAATTTAATATTGCCTGACAAGGTTTCTTGCCAGGCGATATTTTTATAAATCCCCAGAAATTACGGAAGAGGTAACTTATGTGAGGAGATTTATTTTGTTAACCTTCTAGCAAGCATTCAATAATGCTAAATGTTGTGTCCGAGGTAGACTTATGTTTTCCCTGAATATCTTTCCCTCTCTTCTTCTGTAATATAAGCTCATAAAAGAAAGAGCTCCTTTCTTTTCACCATACGAACTTCTCTGAAAAAGTACAAGGACATTTTAACTACGATGAAAGTCAGAAGAAAAAAGACGAAGTGCCTCTTAATCAGCTGTCTTCTGTTTATTCTTCTTACCCTCCCCCCGCATTCTTCTTTCTCCGCTGAAATAAAGAAAATAAAAATTGGCTATGCCTATGGCCTTGAACTTTATCAAGAGAACGAGACAATCAAACAAACCCTACAAGCACTCGAGTCTCGAATAGCTGAGGTCGAATTTCAATTGATACCTTTATCTCCGATTAACACCATTTCCGAGATAGATGAACAGAACGTTGACTATCTAATAGCTCCAAGCATTTTTTTAGTGGAATTCAGAGGCATGGCCCCTTTCACTCACCTGGCGACTAGAATCAATGCCAACGGAAATAATGCGACAAAAACTGTAGGAAGCACGATAATCGTTAGGAACGACAGGGACGATTTAAAAACATTAAAAGATCTAAGAGGGAAAAAGATTGCAGCCTCCTCTCCTAACTCTCTTGGAGGCTGGTTGGCCGCCCTAAGAGAAATCAGGCAGAGAGGATACGATCCAGATAATTTCTTTTCGTCTGTTTATTTTGCTCAATTTCAAACACCTGATGTAATTTCTTCCGTTCTTAATGGAAACGTAGATGCAGGAATCCTAACAACCTGCGTTCTTGAAAAAGTTGAATCTTTAGGATTAATAGAAAAAGGAATTTTAAAGGTCATCGGTGAAGAATCTAGTGCAGGTAACGACTTTAACTGTCGTCGCTCTACGGCTGACCTATATCCAGACATGTCCTTTGTTGCGCTGTCTGGAGCGTCGGAATCGTTAACACGACAAATTGTCATAACCCTCCTTAGTATGCCGCCTTTCGACGGTTTGAGATGGTCAGTCGACCACGATCAATTTTCCATTGAGCAGTTAATGAAGGACTTAGGACTTGGACCTTATTCCTACTTAAAAGATACTTCTTTAAAAGGCCTTGTGAAGCGATTCAAAAATGAGCTCTTAGTAGTAATTGCTGCTCTTCTATTTTTAATTTTTAATGAACTGCGCCTTCGTCATTTAGTTAAAAAAAAGACGAGAGCTCTCTCTATTGCTCTTGAGGAAAAGGAACGGGCTAATGAAGAAGCTGCTTTAAGCCGGCAGAGGTTTGCTGCTTTAGAGAAAAACGGAATCATTTCTCAGCTCGGAACTATTATTGCGCACGAGTCGAAGCAGCCTCTGGGAACTTTATCCAACTATTTAGCAATATTAAAAATCCATCTCAGTAAGAATAAGAACAAAGACAATTTTCAAGATGATATTCTGGACATTATGTCGGTCCAACTGGAAAGACTAAATAACCTGGTAAATTCTGTAAGGAACTTCGCGAAGAAGAGACAAAATCCACTGATTAAAACTGATTTAATCTCTATTGCTCGAAAAGCACTTAGAAATTTTGAAGCCAATGAGCCGGGTCTTAAAAAAATTAAGGTTGGTTTTAATTGTGATTTGCCAACGGCATATATTCTCTCGGAACCTTTATCTCTTGAGCTTTTAATCTTGAATCTCATAAAGAATGGATATGAGGAAGCCTCTGCAAATTCTCCAAGATCTCCTCTGTTGGCAATCTCTATTTCTGAGGAACCAGATGGCCGTTACTCACTTCAAGTGGAAAATTCCGGGAAAAATCTCTCAGAAAAAGATGTCGAAAGGATTGTATCGTTAGGAGAAAGCGTTAAGCCAGAGGGTCTTGGGCTTGGTCTCTCTATCATTCGGGGGATTGCCGATCACTTTGGAGCCGATATTCAATTCAGACGCAGACCTGCCGGAGGGTTAAAAGTAAGCATTTTCTTCGTAAAGTACAATGTGGGAGAAAATAATGTTTGACGCCGTCGAAGTTTCAGAACTTCAATCAAAGGTTATTGTGAGGGTTATTGATGATGACGAAGACTTTCTCAAGTCTTTGGGTTTACTGTTACAAATGACAGGATGGAAAGTGAGAACTTATCTTTCAGCAAAAGATTTCCTTGCATTTGAAGACTTTTCCGCCCCTGGATGCATAATTCTGGATTTAAGAATGCCTGAAATGACGGGGTTAGAACTCCAGAGAAGGTTAGTTTCAAATAATCAAAATAATCTTCCTATCATTTTTTTAACTGGACATGGTGATGTAGAGTCTGCCGTCTACACATTAAAACATGGAGCCTTCGATTTTCTTCAAAAACCAATAAATCCTTTGGTTCTTAATAAAACCGTTGAAGAAGCGTGTAGAAAAAACCTTGCTTCAGTTCCAGCAACAAATTTGAAGAACAATGCCATCAATAAGTACCGGACACTGACTCCAAGGGAAAAAGAAATTTTCCTCCTGACGGCCAAGGGAAGAAGCAACAAGGAAATATGCGAAATACTAAATATTGCTTTGCCAACAGTGAAAATGCACAGAGCTAATGCTTTCGATAAGCTGGATGTACATTCTTCCATTGAGGCTTTAAAAATGTATGAAAGCCTTGGTATTTCAGGGGAAAAAGATGCTCTTTAGAAGAGAAGTGGTACTCGCCTTAGGTTCTTCCCTGACTGGGCCTATTTGGGCGCAAGAAAAGAAAGACAAAAAATGGGATGTCATAGTTGTAGGATCAGGTGTAGCTGGTTTATCCGCCGCATGCGCTGCTTTACAAAACGGAGCGCATAATGTTTTGATTTTAGAAAAGGGTCCTATTGTTGGAGGTCATTCTATTCTCTCGACCGGGTACGTTGCAGGAATCGATCGAAAAAGACAAGAAAAACAAGGCATCGTAGACTCTCCGGAATTGATGCTTCAGAACATGCTAGAGATTGGAGGAAATAAAAACGATGTTTCTCTTGCAAAAATTGTATGTTATCAATCTGAAAGTACCATAAACTGGCTCGAAGAGCTCGGAATCAAATGGGACGATAGAATCTTTCAAACCGTTGCAGGCCTTCATCCGAGAAGTCATATTACCGGACTGGTTAGGGCGGGACATGATTATGTGATGACGCTTCTCCAATATGCGCTAAAACACGGAGCCAAATTAAATCTTAGAACTAGGGTACTAGATTTAATTGAAATGGATGGAAAAGTTATTGGAGTCAACATCCAAAATCCAAGCGGTAGCGTTTCAAAACTATTCTCTAGAACAGTTATTTTGGCAACGGGCGGTTTTACTGCAAATGTTTCATTAAGAATGAAATACGACTCACGCCTTGGCCCAGAATTTCCCACTACTGCAAATCCTTTCGGAAAGAATTTTGATGGAGCAACTGGAGATGGCCTAATAATGGCTCAAAAAATAGGCGCTGCTACCAAAGATGTCGAATACCTTCAATTAATACCCTTCTGGGGAGGACGGCTCCTAGACTACGTTGGTGGAGATATATATGTCAACATCATTGGCAAACGTTTTGTAAACGAAGCTGCGTCCTGGAAAGAAGTCTCTGATGCGATTCTTCTACAGCCTCAAAGGGAAATTTGGGCAATAACCGACGCCCAGTCCCAAAAAGGAGCCAGCCTCGGCATCAAGCTTATAAACAAAGTGATAAAGAAAGCAAACTCTATTGAAGAAATGGCTTCTGAAATGAAAGTTTCGCCTCAAACTTTGCGTCAAACTCTTGATTTCTATAATCAAAACGCCAAAAAAGGAAAAGATCCGATTTTTGGGAAAAATATATTTACTCAAACTATTGATCGTCCACCTTACTATTTTGGTAAGGAAAAACTTGGCGTTCATTTCTGTTGCGGAGGAATTAAATTCAATCAACTCGCTGAGGTTGTCAAAACAGATGGTGACATCATTCCTGGTCTCTATGTCTGTGGCGAAGCATCCGGTGGTCCACATGGCCACGATCGGTTAGGAGGAGTTGCTTTAATGTCCGCTTTTGTATTCGGAAAAATTGCCGGGATACAGGCATCAAAATTTCGAAATCTTTAATTTGAGAAATCAAAAAATATTTTAAAGTATTGAAAAACGAGCCGTATTCGAACAAGCAAACCCTGACCGCCGTTGAGCTGAAAAAACTATTGGATTAGAGGCCATAGCGCTTTGATTTACTTACGTTCATTGTGGGACAGTAACTTACTATGAATTTCACTTATTTAGACTAACTTTAATGAAATTCCACTAGAATCCCAATCATGGTTTTTGAGTATTTAACTGATCGAGGGAACTTAGATGTTTGCATATAGAGTGGGCAGACCAGGGTGGAAGTTAGTTGCTCGAGCGGGCTGTTCGCTCAAAACCAAAGTGGCAGTCATGTATGACAAGGAAGCACAGGTCTATGTAGCTACTTGTGAGGATTTCCTTCCCTATTTGGGGATTGCCACGGAAGCAGAAACGCCCGAGGAGCTAAAAGAAAAACTATCCGGTCTCTTTGCTGAAGCTCTCGAGGAAGCTTTCAAAAAGAAAGAGACTAATACCGTCATTCCAAGTTTTGACTTGGTTACGCTTCAATGAAAGGCATTTACAAGTTCCTCATTGCCATAATCAAAGGAAACGGAGTTTTTTCGTCCGACAAGCGAGAGGCGATCATGAAATCTGGTCCTGCAACGGTATTCAAGAAACTGTCGATCGCGGCATAACTTCCCGATACTGGGCAAACAACATATTGAAAACTTTAAGAATTGACGATCGCCTGTAAGGTATATCTTCAACTCATTCATCCTGAATTCCGAACCTTCTAGGTAATAAGTCTAGGAGGTTCCATAGGTTGTCATAATACTTTCCCGAGAGAAATTATAGGAAAGAAGCATGTATAAAAGATCTCGGAGATACTGAAGTACTTCAAAACGTTTTGGCGGGTAAATTGTCTTGTCTCTTCAAAAACCTCTATTTCCCTTATCAGTCCAAAGCAAACGCCGGAGACAACCGTGTTAAGTGTCCGAACTCCATTTGCCAATGATTAGCAATCCACTCTCCCAAAGTCTTTCCCGAAGGAAGGCTTACTGGTTTAGTCTCGGATAGATAGTACGAAAGACCGACCGTCTCAAATGGCTGCAACAAGCGGATTAAATCTCCGCGGCTTAAAGCATCGCGACAAAGAATTAACGGAACGCCCCAGCCAATACCAATTCCTTCCAATGCAGCTTGCAGGCAGCTCTGAGAACAGTCAACGCAAAAGAAATGCTGCGCTTTAACCGATATGGTCGCTCCGTCAGGTCCGTACAAGCACCTGAGAGACGTATTCCAGTTGAAGCAAGAAATCAGACAATGCGAATCAAGGTCCCCCGGCGAAATGATTTTTTGGTGAGTTTCCAAGTATTTTGGTGAGGCAACAAGAAAGGTAGGAACGTCACCAAGCCTCTCTATTGGGCCCGGCGGCTTTTGGTTGAGATTACAAAAGACTGCCACATCAAAACCCATCTGAGACCCTAAATCAATTGATTTATTGTCCGTTAATTCAATATCAAAGTCAGGGAACTCTTCTCTAAAAGCTTTGAACCAACGAATAAAGACAGGAATTGTTCCATTTGGCACCTTAATTTTGAGGGTACGCTTTATCGAATCTGATGAAGTAGAAAATTTTTGCAAGCACCCCTCAAATTGGTCTAGCAAAGGAGAAATTTCTGTGAGCATGGCGGTGCCTCTTGCAGTAAGCGCGACGCTATGTGGGTTACGGCGAAAAATCTCAAAACCAAGTTCTGCTTCCAAGGCTCGGATCTTTGAGCTAATCCTTCCTACGTCCAATCCGGCATCAGCTGCGGTTTTGTTCATAGAGCCTAGCTGAGCAACGCGCCTGACTAAGTGCCAAGTGTCCAGCCGAAGCGCATGAAGTGGAGAAGAAGAATTTGGATTCATAGGGTTAACCCAGGTTTGCTAAAAACGCCTTGATGACTTATTCCGTGACGCTCAGAATTATAGCCGTTGATGTACATTTTCATTTAAGGAGTGTTCAAATGAGATTTAAAGCCGCTTGGTCTGCCGTTTTAGTAGCCGCAGCTGTTGGTACGATGAGTCCTGCGAATGCCTGCTTCACTATTATCGTGGGTAAAAACGTCAGTGCCGATGGAAACATTATTGTTGGCCATAACGAGGATAACGACGGCCGGGTAATGAGTAATCAGTACTGGGTCCCTCCAGCTGTACACAAAACAGGAGAGATGCTTCAGTATGAACCCAATACCGCTCAAATACCTCAGGTAGAAAAAACTCTAGGCTTCTGGTGGCAACAAACATTACACCCGGACGGTTACGCTTTTTCCGACGGTTTTTACAATGAAGCCGGAGTTCTCATAACTTCTAACAACTGTAATCTGACCATTGAAAAGGATGAAAAAGTCAAGGACGGAGGTATTGGTTACGGTATTCGTCGATTGCTCGCTGAACGCGCTACATCAGCCAGAGACGGCGTCAAGATTGCTATTGATTTGGTAACTAAGTACGGTTACCGCCATCAAGGAAGAACTTATACCATTGCCGACTCAAAAGAGGCTTGGCAGCTTGCTTTATTAAAGGGCGGCCGTTATTTAGCCAGACGCGTCGGCGACAATGAAATGACCGTAATGAGCAATGCCTTTTCGCTTGGTCAGGTCGATTTGAAAGACAAAGAAAATGTCATCGCCTCTCCTGATTTAGTACAGCATGCTATAGAGAAGGGTACTTATAAGCCAGCAAAAGCCGGAGATTATTCAGACTTTAATTTCCGCGAGGCCTATCAACTTCGGGCTCGAATCGACAGACCCGCTAACACTGAGCGAGTACGCGCCGTCCTTTATCGACTCACCGGCAAAGACATGGTACAGCCATACAATTATCCCGAGTCTATGAGTATCAAACCGGAAAGAAAGATGTCGGTTGCGGACGTCCGCGGACTTCTAAGACAAAACAATCCTTGGTACACCAACAAGTCCGGTTGGAAGCACGAGATGTTCAACGAAACCTCTAATTCGGGCACTTTTGACAGCGCAGTGTACGTTCTGACCAAGAATCCTCTGATATCTTACAGTTGGAGAACCTCCGGACGTCCCGATTCCCAGTTTTCTTATCCGCAATTCATGCTTGGAAAACCAGCGGACATTCAGTCTTATTTAACGCCGGAGCAAGCCACAAAGGCACAGTTTAGAAGTGTACCGAATGACTTTGACTACTCTCCTGACCGAACGGTTTTCACGTTTATTAATCATCAAAACTTCTTAGATTGGGATAATCTGGCATTCAGAAAATTTGCGGACAAACAAAAAGTCTTCGAGGCACAAGCAGAACAGGATTTTGCAATAGCTTACGAGCGAGCCCTTCAGCTCTCCACGGTAAGCAAAGAAAAAACAGTAGACCATATGCATCAGTTCAACGTTGAAAGCTTCGATAAAGTTCTGGGAGCAACGGCATCCGAAGTAGCGCAGAACTACAAGGCTACGATTGCGATTGGTGCAAGCAAGCTTTCTACCAATGACAAAGGCAATGTCACTGTCACTCTTTTCTCTTCCAAAGATATTAACGCAGAGGGAATTGATCCGAAACAAACATTCTTTGGGGACGGATATCCCGATGGAAGCTTGAATCGGAACTTGCAACTGAGCAACCCGACATCCGTTGAATTCAAAGATGTTAACGGGGACGGAAAAAAGGATGCGATCCTTTCTTTCCCTGTTAAAGCTGCTGTGGCTCAAACTTTCCCTGGTGTAATGACTCAGTTGTATCTGTGGACGAAAATTGAGGGTGAACCAGTGATAGCCATGGATACCGTTAAGATAGAAAAGTAGTTAAACACCGTCTGTAAGCAAGGCAAGGCTGCTCTGAAAATTTTGGGGCAGCCTTTTGCTTCGAGCTCAAGATGAAATTATTGTGAGATAGATCTTCCGTTTTATTGCATACAAATACTATTTAAGCATCTTTGCCTGGGGACGCGCCCTGCCCCTCTCCCAGGCGTTCAGCTCCGATTAGCTTGAGAGCTTTTTTAAACTGGTTATGCATAGCCAAAGCACCAAAGCGTATGTCTCGTGACCTTTATGTAGAGTGCTCTCAGCTTTAATACTGCAACATGGCTACAGTCCGTTACGACATAAGCCTTCCACGCTGGCTAAGCCAGAGTTTAATGGTTATCTAACTCTCCAACTTCTTAAAAGACCCATTGGGTCTAATTTTTTTGCCTTTTCTATATTTTCTCAATGCATTCCTAATGTAAATGCAACAATTAGGCTAATTGCCGGAGGTCTTATGCATGTAGAAACTATTCTGGCGGAAAAGACAAGAAAATTACCTATGCCCGCTTGGTGCGCAGTTTTCGAGAAGGAAAGAAAGTTCGCAAAGAAATTGTTCAAGTATTCGGTCGGCTTGATGAGCTGCAAAAGTCCACTAACGACCCGGATATTCTTGAGCATTTAAAAGCTAAATACGCTGAACAAAGTTCAGCACGCAAAGCTCAGAAGCAATCTGAACTAGCCACTAAATTACAGGGTGTTCTATGCACAGCAGACACTCCGGCCAATACCGAAGGCTGCTTTACTCTGAGCTATGCCTGGTGGCCTTTGCGTAAAATTTGGAATTCGCTGACTCTTCAGACTCGGATTAATTATCTGCAAAAGACCGGCTGCAAAGCCCGCTACTCTCTGAACTCGATTCTTTCCTACATGGTCTTTTGCAAAATCATCGACCCTGCTTCCGTTATCTCTCAATTTGATCGACGCGATAGCTTTATCGGAAATCCTATCGGAGAGCATGCAACACTTAATGGGTGTTATCAAACCCTGCAATGGCTCAATGACCACCAAGACGAGCTCTTCAAGACAATAAACCGCAAACTGGATCAAGACTTTGGAAAAGACAGGGCCAGCCTAGTGTTCTACGATGTCACCAACACCTACTTTGAATCCTCTCTTACCAACGACAGATGGACTATCACGAAAGGCTTTATGACGCTTTGATCGAAGAGGTGGAAGCCGGCAATCTGGAGGCCTCTCTTTTAGAAGAGGACGAAATTGACCTGTGCAAAATTCCGAGCGACGTCTGGGCGAGAATAGAAAGCAAAAAATTAAGATATTTGCGGATGCGTGGTCCATCAAAAGAACAACGAACAGATTTACCGCTGGTCTCTGTCGCTCTTGTAATCGATAAGAACGGCTTTCCCATGGATTTCGAAGTCTTTGCGGGAAACTCCTCCGAATTCAAAACAATGGCACAGGCCATTGATACGCTGCAGAAGAAATACAATTTCCTAAAAACGGTACTTGTTGCAGACCGAGGTTTGAACTCCGCATCCAATCTGAAGATGCTAGAAGATAGAGGCTTTGGCTTTCTAATGTCGCAGAAAGTCAGTAACCTCGGAGGCAAGCTTACGGATGTCATGACTGATTTATCGGGCTACGAAGACTTAGTAATCGGAAGTCCGGAGCACGGCAAATTCAAAGTCATTGCCGATTATCAAAAGACAAACAGTCGGGATCCAGCGGAAACGGTTAGTACCACTCTTGTGTTTACCTTCAGCGAGAAAAGAAAAAAACGTGACGAATCCATTCTTGAGGCCTGGAGAAAGGTCATCGAGGAGAAAGCGGCGAAAAGAAAAGAATTGAAAGCGTCCAAGTACGGTTGGCGGGGGATGGTAAAGACAGAGACCGTGCTGCCTGAAGATGAACCCGAAGAAACTGAAGACGCAAAGAAAGAAATAAACAAAAAAGCGCGAGCCAAAGCAAAGAAAGCCGTGAAGATTATTGTTGGCGTAGATGAAAAAGTCTACGAAAAAAAGAAGAGACTAGCTGACTTTGCCGGGATGGTCTATAAGGAGGCACCGGAGCTGGCCGGAGAACAGAATAAAGAAAAGCAATTAGAGCCGGAGGAGGAAAAAATAAGGCTCAATAGAATTGGCCGTTATGTCGCTTCGACTTATCACATCCTCAACCAGATTGAAGACTGCTTTAGGATAATGAAAGTCATTTAGGCTTTAGACCGGTTCGCGTGTGGAATTCAGTTCACATCAGAGGGCATATTGGTGTCTGTGTCCTAAGTCTATTGGTTCTTCGCTTGCTGCAGCATGCAGTCCATATGGGAGGAACAAAATTATCAATCGACATGCTTATCCGTTCATTGCAAGATGCAAAAGTAGCAGTCCTTAAATCGGATCAACAGTTGTTGTTCTTAGAGCTAAAGAGCTTTGAAAATCTCAGAAGAAATTGGCGCGATGTGTCTAATGAAGAGCTAGTGCAGAAAATTAGAGAAAGAGAAATAAAAACGAGTTTCTTGCCGGAAATACTGAAAAGCTGCGGATTAGAGGAGTTGCCGACATTGTCCAACAGAGCAGATCTTGAGCGGTGCTTGAAAACAAAATTCCATAATGATGAGGAAACGGTTACCCCTGTCATCTACAAGCTTTTGTAGGACTACAAGCGAAAAAATTTAAAAATCCTTCGAGGCCTTGGGCATCAATACATCGAAGGATTTTTTTACTCTTGAACTTTCAAAGTCGGGGAGAAAGAGAAGATTCTCCTACCAGAGCCAATGGTTCCCTTCCCTTCTGGCAAGAACAATCCCTACGAATGAGATTTGGTGAAACATTGAACAAATCTTGAATACAACAATTCCAACAGTCCGGACGCAAAGCAAATTAACACTAAAAATTCTCTGTCTAAAAGAAAAAATTTGATAAATACAATAATTTTTAAGCAAATTAGGTGATTTTTTCTCTTAACTGGTATAATAATTTCAAAAAAGACAATGAGGCCATAAGATGTTAATTGCCATTTCTATTAAAAATTGGAAATCTTTTAAAAACCAAGTCTCTTTCACAATGGAAGCAGGTAGAGAGAAGAATCACTCTGAAACAGTTGTTAAATTAAAAAAATTTAGATTAAACCTTTTGCCCATCAGCGCCATATTCGGACCAAATGCCTCGGGCAAATCGAACTTCGTCAAGGCCTTCTCTTTTCTTCAGAATCTCATTGTTGATCCCAGCAAGGTCTTTGTGTCCGCAGAACCATTTGGATTCCGCCTTGACCCTGAAACCAAAAATCAACCAACTGAATTAGGTGTTGATTTATGGCTTAACGATGGCGTTTACAGTTATTCTTTAGTGTTAAATAAGCAAAAGATATTAAACGAGAGGCTTTCTTTCAAAAACACAAGCTCTGAAAAAATTTTGTTCCAAAGAGAGGACACAAAACTAACTTCCGGCGAACTCTTAAGAAAAGAAATTTCACCCGACTCTATCAAATTTTTAACTCCTTTTTTGCAGAAAAACTATACTGCACTAAGTCTTCTGGGAGGAGCCCAGATTAGCGAAATTCTTCCCGTTTTTAACTGGTTTAAGGACTCACTGAGAATAATTACCCCTAATTCCATCTCCATAGCAAAACTTGAAAAAAATTCAGAAGATGATCTTTCTGTACTTGGAACAGGAATTTGTTCTATAAGAGCCACTCCTGTCTCTGAAGAACTTCCGGAAGACATTAAACGTCTCAGTTCAGGCTTACCTTCTGGTTTTGTTTTGAATGTCAGGGATCCTAGGCGAGGAGCCTTAAGAATTACTCATGAAGAGGAAAATAATGGGATAAAAGCTGAGAAGCTCATGACTGTTCACAAGAACACCCAAGGAGCCGAAGAACTTTTCTCTTTTACGGATGAATCTGACGGTTCTTTGAGGCTCCTTGATCTGAAGCCAGCATTCGACAAATTGAATTCATCCAATGGCAGCCTAACGTATGTTATTGACGAACTTGACAGAAGTTTACATACTAAGCTCACAAGTCACCTAATTGCTAGGTATTTAGAGGAATGCAATGAAGACTCTCGGAAGCAATTAATCTTTACCACCCACGATGTCCAACTAATCGATCAAGAACTCTTTAGAAGAGACGAACTTTGGATTTGTGAAAGAGCTGAGGACGGCTCATCGGAGATGTATCCCGTCACAGACTTTAAAGACTTACGGGTGGACAAAGACATTCAAAAAAGTTACTTGCAAGGGATAATGGGAGGACTGCCTAGACTCTTGGCTTCAGGTGCTGAACATAATGAAAATTTTTTAGAGCCTGTGTATCCGGAGACAATCTCTTGCTCTTTGATTTCCTTCACAAATCTCAGAGAAGTAGAAGAAACTCCTTGTCAGACTCCGATTAAATTTTCTCTCTCTGAGACACAACCATGCTAAACCAAAGAAGAAGAAAGCGACCCGGGAGAACTTTAAAGCCTATCTTCTCGATCGTATGCGAGGGAAAGACAGAGCGGGCTTACTTCTGCGCAATTAAAGGATTATGTTCAAATTGGCATATCGAGGTTGAATGCAGCAATAACAAAAGTGATCCAATTTCCCTGCTCGGAAAAGCTACAGATCAGATCAAGAAGTTTCCTCACGGCAGTTTTGTGGCAATTGTCTGCGATAAAGATAACTGGAATGAGAAACAGATGAAACCTTTGCTTGAATTTCAGGAAAAGGACAGGTGCTTTCTGATATTCAGTGCTCCCCAGTTTGAATATTGGCTCGTACTGCATAAAGGAGTCGGGGCAAGGATTCAAACTTCAACAGAATGCATGGATAAAATGAATAAACTTTTTCCGAACTATAAAAAACCGACAATCCCGAAGGAAATCTTAAATATTGGCTCTATACAGCACGCTATCTCGGAAGCTAAAAAAGATAATGTCCCAGAATTCTTAAACGAACTTCCCGAGAAAGGTACAAACTGTTATGCCCTGCTTGAACGAATTCTCAACCCTCGCAAATGATGGAAATGGTCTCTTGAGTTATCTTTTTCTTAAAGAAGAGATGACCTTTTTAAGCCAAAGAAAATCGGGACTTTTAACAGAGGTTAAAAAGACAGTCAAAAGAACGGATATTCAAAGGATAGACCTCGTTATCAATAGCTTTTCTTTTGATATTGGGAGCGCTATCCAAACCATTAAATATTTAAAATCGCTTCACATTCGTTATAACTTATGGATTCGTTCTAAAGCAGGAAGTCTAGCAACCGTGTTAGCCCTTGGCGCCGAACAAGTCTACATCTCATCCTACGGGTCTTTAGCTGCTATCGATCCTACTTTTTATATGCATGGATTTCCTTTAGTGGTCCACAACGGACAACCGTGGCACTTGAACCCCTATGAGTTTCAGCCTTGGTTGAAATTCGTCAACAAGATTTTCGAAAATAGCTCCCAAGCAGTAAAAGAGTTTATTGAACATTTGCAAATTCAAGCATTTTCTTTGGAATCAAGAGAAAAGGCGGAGAAACATCTTGCTTTCTTAAGACAAGAATTGCTTTTAATTACAAACCCCAAATACAAGGCTCCTGAGCAGTTGCCTGACTACTTTTTAAAAGAATTAGGAAGTTTTGATTCTTGCGCTTATTTCACAGATCTCAAAAAAGTCGGACTTTCGGTAAATCTCATCACTAAGGAACAAAGCAGCGAGCTTAGAAAATTAGAGAAAAAGAGCAATCAATTATGAAGAAAGAAAAAAATCCTCAGAACATCATCGATCCTCTTCTCATAGAAGTGAGAAAGGAAATTGAAGAAACGGAAAAAAGCCTCGGAATGCCGATCATCTCCCTTTTCTCCTCCTCTTCCGATGAACTGCCCGGAGAAATAAGCTATCCAGCGGAATATTTTATTGCGGAACAACTCAGAAAAATCAAAGAAAGAAAAGGTCTTTCTGATGAAGAAAAGGTTCCGCAATTAGGTATCCTTCTTTCTAGCAAGGGAGGAAACTTTCCAACAGTTTTGAATATTGTCAAGTTAATTAAAGAGAATTGTGAGTACTTTTCTATTATTGTTCCCGACAAAGCACTTAGTGCAGCTTCCTTGTTGGCTTTGATGGGTGACGAGTTAATCGCCTCTAAGGGCTCCTTCTTTAGCCCGTTTGACCCCATGGTTAACAACTTTACTAATCCAAAGACACCAACGGTATCTGTTTCGGATATTACTGCCATTCTTTCTCAAAATTGTTCGTTTGAGGAGAGGGCCGCTTCTTTACTCTCCCTCTATAAAAACGCTGACCCTATAGTCATGGCCCAAGCTCTAAGAGCTAAGAATCAAATAAAAGGAGCACTCTTAGAAAGACTTAAGGAAAAGAAGTTGTCTGAAGAGACGTTAGAAAATCTTCTCAATCTCTTCTTAGAGAATGACTTACCCCATAACAGTTTATTGACAATAAGCGATATCAAAGAAAGCGGAATGAAAGTAACAGAACTATCCGAAGAAAATTCTAAAAAGCTGAAGAGAATTGTTGACCTCCTAGCTGATTACTCTCTTCCTGTTCGGGGCCAACAGCTCCTGGATTTCTATAAAAAAGGCAGTTCTTGCTTCTTAAATTTTAGTCTGATCCCTCTTCTTACTTTTTCTGCAGATGGAGGGCTCAAATCCATTAGACGTGATGTCATATCCACCTACTGCGGAGACCGGGAAAAAGTTTCACTTCCGGCAATTTCCATTCAGCTCTCCATGCCATTTGATTATTCCGTCAAACCATAGAAAAGAAACAGAAAATGACCCAACCTCTTACTCTTAATCAACATCATTACAGAAAAAGCGACGGAGCCCTTTTAATCAATTGCGTGAGAAGTGAAGAACCTGAGCTGGGCACGACTTCTATCCCTTACCCTCCTTCGATAGAAATTGGAGATTGGCCATTTTTTGATGAGAATACCAAGCAATGGACAATAGTCCCTAGACAGAGAGTTACTCCAAGTTATCAAGTGGTGTGCATGTTCCATCCAAGTTTAAGGTTTCATTCAAGACCGCTGGTATTGCCGGATTATGTTAAAAATAAGGAGGATTGGATAGACCCAGTTTGTCCATTCATATTAGCAGTAAAAGAAAAAACCGAGAAGGACCCGAGTCAAATTGGAACAGGGATGATGGCGTTGCTGGAGCTTAAAAGTCTGAATTTAGATCTTCAACTTTTTTATCAATCTCACGACCTCCTCCCAAAAAAAGAGAATACCCCAAACTCTTTCACCTCTCCCTCTCATCTGATCTTTCACCAAGCTCTGGCCAGGAAAATCATCGCCACTATACGAAGAATTCTTTTAATTCTTCTGGTTCCTTATCTTGAGATTGAACTCAAACTTAACCAGTACAAAATTGAAGATTTCGGAACGGTGATAGACTCGACAAAAGACTGTTCTTTTGAATTCCTTCCTCCTATTGGAAGATACTTAAATTTTTTGAATCTTATCAGGGATCTCGACAACTGTTTTAAACATGAGAGAGGGGAATGGCGTCTTCCTCCCGAGATCCTTATCCAGCCGGGAATTTCGCTTTCTAAGCTCAACTTCTGCAAACATTATGAACTTTGGAGAATCCCCCCCAAAGATTGCCCTTATGTAGACTATTCTCGGCAAGAGTTTTGGCATTACAGCATCGAATTCAACGCTCTTGTCACATTGTTCTCTAGTTTTTTATCGGAACTTTTAGTACTTCCTGATTCTCAAACAAAAAACTCACCGCCGGTCTATTTCCAAGTGACGGAAGCATGGTCTTTAGCTGACTCAATGCCGGCGCAGAAAAAAAATAAAAAAAAAGAATTGACAACCGAGATTCTGGAGTTAATTACAAGAAAAATGAAGACAAATAGTTCAACTCCTTAACTTTATGTTCAAGCGGAGCACATAATCAGGTATATGAACTGAGTTTAGACAAGGCTGGCAGCACAAAGACCTCGAAGTTTTCTTGTTAGACATTATCTTCAACAAAAAGGAAGAGGACATCAAGGGCACCGGAGATTCAAAGGGAGAGCAGTTTTCTCTGTGTGTGTGTAGAAAAAATTACAATTCAATGAATAATTCAATGAATCTTCGAGAGGTGGAACTGCCCTCCCCTGCATTTTATCAAAATAGCAAATTTGGGTTATATCTTTTTTAATAGACAATTTGTTTTCTTTTTTTCTCTAAAAGATTCAAGAGATCTGATTCTCTCCAATTAGTAAACCAATAGTTCTGGGAAATATATTCAAACCGTGAGGTATTGTTTTTTGTACTAAAAACTTTTTTACACCAATTTATTCTTTTTTCTTCCGGAAGAAATGGGCATGACAACATATCGAGGACAAAGAGAAACGTTTCGCAATCCCATGACAGTGGCTTGTTGGTTATCTCTGTTTCAAACGATGTGTTTATTTCATCTTCTAAAAAAAGTTTGAGATCCGTATAGTGCGCGTCTTCTCCTATATAAAAAAGAAAAGATGTTATTAAAAAATAGTTTTTGGTATTTTCTTTTCTATGCTTTATAAAAATCTCTTTTAGAAGCTCATTAGGAAGGAAAAAAGATGGCTTTACTTCTTTCGAAGCAATTAGAAGATTAAGTATTTCTAAATGTGCATCCAAAGAAGCAGAAGGGCGTGAACAGCGCAACTGATTTTCCAAAAATTTTTCTATTGAGGAGAATACTGCATAAAACAATTTAGTAGGAGCTCCCGTTCTTGAGTCTTTTTTCGTTTGCTGTTCTTTTCTCAAAAAGCGCAATGCAAGTGCTATTGAAAGCGCAACATTGTAAGAAGAATTAACGCTAGGACTCAGTCCGTATATGTAAAAAATTGCCCCCAAAAGAACAGAAAGCGCATTTTCATAATTTTCTATCTCTCCTGGCTCTATCTTTCTATTTCTGGTTAAAATAATCATTTTTTGGCTGAGGCTGCCAAGTAAAAAAGAAGACAATTTAGAAAGGCCTAGGCTATTCTCTCGAGATATTACCTTTACTTTATTTCCAAAAGAACGAACAAGATTATCGACAGACCAGATTTTTCTTGGAACTATCGTGAGATGTTCTCTATTCTTCTTTAAAAAACTTGAATAAAAGCTTTTCAAAACGATTCTTGATTTTTCGATACCACAGGTATTCTCAGTGACAAAAGGGGTGTTAAGGAAGAGCTCTTTTTGTGTATTTAAATTCATCTTAAAGGCTTTACACTCCTCAGTAAGTATCGACTTAATTAGTATTGAGTCCTCCTCGGAATGAGTGAAAATGAAATAGTCATCAACATATCTTTTAATACTGTAGTCACAGTTTAACTTTAGATGTTTTTCGCCCAATAGTTTAACGGTTCTTAAATCGATGGCTTGTAAAATTATTTCCGCAAAAATTCGACTGATCTCAGGGCCGATGATAATGCCTAGAGTTTCTCCACAATTCAAGCTTCTCATCAACGTGTCAAACTGATTTCCAAAACTGAATTCCCTTCGGTATCTTTTGGCAAGTTCTTTATTTTTGGTAGCCCAGACAATAGAATGCGTGTAAATACTGTCGAAACAATTAGAAATGTCTAATTTTCTCAAGAAGGAAAATTGTTGCTCCGCCTCGAAAAAAACATCGCTGTTTATATAATGAAAGAGTCTGGTATAAGGCTTATAAGCGAAGTAACTTGCGGCATATTTTTGAACATCCTCGTTCTCATCTTGAACCTGAGATTCAGTTTTAAAACGAGAGAAATCTTTTGCACCCGAGAAATCGTAGTAGGAAGTAGCTATCTTATAAGGATGTCTAAGACTCAGAGGACTCTTAGAACAAAAATAAACCATAAAGTTAGAGAAGTGTCTGTAAAAATGGCATATGTTTAATTGAGAAATAGGGTGAGGAATAGCAAGAAATCGCTTACTGTTCCCATCTTTTTGAATTGAATATACGAAAGGCGTTCTCTCCTTTTCTTGAACAGAAAAATCGTAATTTTCCTCCAGGATATTAGTGATATTTTCGAAACCCAATTCTTTAAAAAAGTCAATGCCGTTTTGGTCATGTTCCTTCAATATCTTGTTAATGAGTAAATAAAAACCCGAATTTGAAAAGAATAAAGGTGTCTCAAACGGCAAGACTTCAGTCAAAAGAGGACGAATGCTATCCTTTTTTTTAATTTTGTACTTTTTCTTCATATTTGCCTCCAGCATCTCTTTATTTCTTTCAGTGAGCTAACAGAAAAATGTACAAATATTTGTTTTTGAAAACCTTGTCTAAAAGAATGGCGGTTTAGCTTGTCTAATTCCCCCTGAAGAAAGGCAGAAGAGGCGTTACTCTTTTCTCTCCAAATAAGTTGAGAAAGAAGCTTATCGAGAGTGACAAGTCTCCCTTCGAGAGTATTGACAGCTCTGAAGCCAAAATAGATTCCGTTAATGAAATGAACTTTCTTCTTTTGGTTAAAGAGCCTGTAATTATTCGCCAAAAAAGAGATTCTTTTATCTAGGAGTTTGAGCTCTGAGAAAACATTAAGAGAGGCCTCAAACTTATCTATCGGTACCATTTGAGCAGAAATATGGGGATCCAAAGCGATGCTAGATATGCTTGTGTGGTAAGAGGAAAAGCTCCTCCTGAGGCGAGCCTCAATTTTTTTAAATGATTTTTCTGATAGGTCAACCTCAACCAAACGAAGTTGAGAGTTTTTCTTTGATTGTTTTTCCTTTTTTCCTTGAGAATTTTTCTCACCTTTCTTTAGATTTGTTTGCCCCGGAGCTTCCATATATTTGTTGCTAACAGAAAAATGATATCCAAGGTAATCGAATTCTTTGCGATCCTCTTTTTTCTTTTTGTCGCCCTTTGCCTCCGAAACAGATGGAATCGTTGTATTAAATAATTTTCCATCATCAGAATGAAATTCTAGAGTAAATCTATTCAGAAACTCCTTTATAAGCGAATTAGATTGAAAATCAAGAAGAGTACTGGGGGCATCTCCTTTCTCACTGTCATAGATGATCAAAATATCGTCTACAAATCTCTCATACAAAATAACTTCATCGATTTGATTAAAAATGTTATCTAATTTCTTAAGACATACTTCGGAAAGAACATTGCCAAGACTAAGACCTCTTTTAATCCCTCTTCCTCCCTCTAAGAACTGGTTTTTGATGAAGTTAAGATGCTCAGATTGAAGGTCAGATTGGGTAATTTCTTTCATCAACTCAGCCGTATTGATGCTCTCATAAAAATTTTTGATATCTAGTCTGAGTATTCCGTAAGGCAAAGGTTCTTGAAGATGTTTTAAAAGAAGATCTATTAGGGCGTTTCTTGATGGAGAGTTAATCTGAAAAAAACGCCTTAAATATCTTCCAATCAGCGTATCAACCAATCTTGTTCCCTCATTGGTATAAAAATATACAGTTTTTCCCTTCACAACCTTCGAAGAAATAGAAAGAAACTCAGTATTGAATGCCTTTAATCCCTCATCTACTATCGAATTGATTTTCGCGGCATATTCATGGGGACATTCAACCTTTCTCGCCCGGATGGGATGATCAATATTGAGATAAAAATCTAAATTATGAATTAATTCGTTTCTTAGGGATAAGAAATCAATGTGCGGGAATCTCAAAACAGCCATTTTTCTTGTTCTTTAAGTTCTGAAAAAAGACATCTCTAGACGTTTACATAATAGAAAAAATTCGGTCCATCTTCAATTGTAAGAATCCCAAGACCCGGTTTTTTGTAAATGAGGGCCTCTTTATGATGAGGGCTATAGCAGGTTGACTATTTTTTCGTCAGGTTTACCTTCCAAGGCAGCCAAGCAGAGAAGTCAAATCCTTTGCGGAGCTCTTTAAAACCGTAACGCTTAATTTTCTTAGCTGGGTCCTTGCCATCTTTCAGCGCCGCGGTCCAAGCATTTTCTACGATGTAAAGGAACAAACTCCTGCAGTAGCGCCGGAGGAATCCTTGAGAATCTTCAACTTTGTTGAGTTGTAATGTTCTATAGACCGACAAGATATCAAAGACGCTTTGGGCGGACTTAATTGTTTGAAGGCATTGTAAGTTCTTCCGAATGACAGCGGCCGGCCGAATAAAATTTTCAATCAGATTTGAGTCGCACGGCACTGCAGGGTCCGCCAGAAACGTCGGCAGTTCTTCTTTGTTGTTTAGATAATAGCAGCAAGGCGAGGCCGTTCTATCCGACTGCATTATGCTAGACCAGACAGAGCGTTTCATTCCAACTCTTTTCTCTTTGAGCTGATCCATTATCGTACCGACTTTATTCATCAGAAGTTTCTGGTTCTCTTGAATAATGACAATTAAGAAGACGGATATTTACCCACACGTTATACAAAAATGGGCTTTTTCTGCATTTTTAAGACATCTGATTAAATTTTGTTCTATTCTTCACTAAGCCCAAAGGAGAGCATATGAAAAACATGCAAATCTTCAGACTGAACTGGAATCAGGCAGATTTTGACGTCGACGTTTTCAAAGAGGCGTACAAAAAAGAAAAAGGCGTTATGGTCTGGCGTCACTTTTCAGATAAACATATCGAAAAAGAAACAAGGTGTATTTTGTGGTTTGGGACAAAAGGAAGAAGAAAAAAGACCAAACCTCTTGAAGGAATTGCAGGCATAGGCGAGATTATTGAAAACAACACCCTTTGCAGACCTCCGTATCTGTCCGAACTCGTAGCTTGCAAAAAGAAACCACACTTTGTTAAAGTTCACTTGCTCGCGGTTACCGATGAAGCGCTTGTTTCACAAAACAAAATTAAGAGCCTATTCGAAAGAAAGCTTTATTGGATTTCTGGGGTTGGCAAATCAGAATTCGTGAACATAAAATATGCCTCTGACGCTAAAAAGCTGTATGACATGGCGAGTGCAGAATATAAAAAACGATTTTCTCGTTAAAATAAGAAAAATGCTTAAAAGAGTAAGACCATGAAAAAATTACTTCTAATCCCATTATTTTTTGCTTTAGTCGGCTGCTCGACTTCACACCTAACGCCCGATAAAGCCATCGTGGTGCAGCCTCTAGCACAAGCTACACCCACGCCCGAACGTCCAATCAAAGTCACCTTAATGAGAGACTATGGAGCATTGGTGGCTGCTGGTTCCACTTTTTATATCTTCGACAACAACAAGAAAATTGCCGAATTAGAATCAAGAGAAATGACAACTTATTACGCCGAACCCGGGAACCATGCGATTACTTCAGGAACAAAAAATGGAAACGGAAATGATGGAATAAGTAACTTTTCAGAATTTAAACTTGGGGAAGAACCCGAATTTCATTTTGGAGTCAATATGGCTCCTTACGTCAAAAGACACAAGTAACCTTATTTTTTGGGGAGGAAAAGGGCGTGCAAAGCGCCTACTTTTACTGTTTGGCCCCCCAAATAAAACTCCTTTTAAAATGATCAGAAAAGTACTGAGCTTCTGTAAGCTTCAAACAAATCTGAAATTTTGTCTTGTTTGATTTAACAACTTTAGTTTGTTTAGAAGGTTGTTAAGCTTCTATGTAAAGGATCGAAGATAGTCAGAAAAACAAAGCAACCGTCCGATGCTTGTTCCCTCTACTTCCCACAAGCGAACAGCCTCCTCTAAAAAACTAGGTTATGAAATTAGAGCCGACGCAAAACTAGTTGTTTCAAAGTCTGATTACTCTACTCACCCTCAACTGGCTAATCGGCCTCCCTTCTGAGGCCGATTAGTTTAAAAATTGGCTAAGAAACAAAGTACGCTTAAAAACTATCTTTTACTTTCCAGCGATAGTTCTTGCAGCCAACCGTCCCAACGCCATAGCTTTACCCCATGCTGTTCCAGTCATATAAGCTGCACCGTGCACGCCTCCAACTATTTCGCCGGCAGCATAAAGATGATTTATCTTCTCTCCAAATACATCAATAACATGGGCTTTTGTATCAATTCTCAAGCCACAATATGTTCCGATCAATGCCGCAGTGGTCGGCATGATATAGAATGGACCCGTTTCAATTTTGGTTGGTTTACCGTGTCCGCTAGTTAGAGAATTTCGACCAAATTCGGTATCATTGCCTGCTTCAACGCCTTTGTTATAAGAGGCAACTGTTTCTTCGACAGCCTTGACAGGGAGTCCAGCATTTTTTGCAGCTTCTTCGAGGGTCTGTCCAGTAAACAAGAAATCAAGTTTCTTCCCTTCATCGATTGGTGCGAATAATTTCTTATCAATCGCCCTTCTGCCCATTTGAGCCTTTCTCATTGGCTCATCAAAAATCATGAAACTCTTGCCTTCCGGCTGGCTAAGAGCCAAATCGCCCAACAATTTGTACGACAAAGATTCATTAACGAATCGTTTGCCCTCTTTATTAACCATAATCGCACCACCGTAATAGACTTGAGCCATATCTCCGATGGTGTTGGGGTTAAGCTTGAATCCGTAAGTGGCTTTCACGTATGCCATGTCTAGGACGTCTGCGCCATATGCTTGAGCCATGAGCAGACCATCTCCGGTGGTACCTACGCCGGCAATTACAGCAGCTTTGGCCATAGGAGGGGCGTATTTTTTAAGCAATTCCGGATTGCGATTGAAGCCGCCAGATGCTAACAAAACACCTTTATTTGCTTTAATGTAGATAGTTTTCTTATCTTTTCCGCAACACTTCACGCCGGAAATCGTTGAATTCTTATAATCCCAGGTCAGCCTTTCAGCTTTCATCCCCGTAACGAGCTTTCCTCCTCTCTTAACAAAATAATCTCTCATAGCGCTTAATACTTCGCCGGGTTTGAAGCCGTGAGCTCTTGGAACGCTCATACCAGCCGCTGCCGTTATTTCATGAGGAAGAATTCCTAATTCTTTCGTTACGAAGTCATAGTGTTTGCGACTTTCTTTAATGAAAACTTTTACTAATTCAGGATCGTTTTGATATCCACCGGTTTTCATCATATCGTCAAAATAGCGCTGCTCGTCATCAGCAATATTCTTAGCTTTCTGTTCAGGAGTTCCAGCAACAGAGAACTTTCCTCCGCAAAGGAGACTAGATCCTCCAATCAAGGGCATCTTTTCAATAATGATCGCCTTCATTCCTTGCTGTACTGACTCGACACCAGCAGCAAGACCTGCACCGCCAGCACCAATAATCACGATATCGTATTCTTCATCCCACTTTTGAGGCTGATTTGTTGGAACGGCCCAAGCTGTCCCACATGTGCCAAGAGCAACGGCGGAAGTGAGTTTAAAAAAGGTTCTGCGAGAAGTATTCATATAGTTCTCCTTTATACGGATTGTTTGAGTAGGGAGATCAGTGAAGGCCTTTAGAACATTTCAGTATTCACCGTCTGTCTCAATTCCAATCTTCTCAGTACCTAGGTACTTTGATCTAGATCAAGTTTGCGCCAAATAAGACACTAGGAATTTTTCTATATAGCTCAAATACCAGACAAAAGTTAGTATTCAAATTAGAGGAGAGTGATATGCAACGTAGAACGGTAGTGGAGAGAATTGGCTTAATCCTTGCAACAAATCCCTTCCATTGGGTTATGGCCAAGGAAAGTCCAAGCTACGATTTAATTATCGTTGGTTCCGGAGCTGCGGCTCTCTCTTCAGCAATTGCCGCTTACGATGCCGGTCAGAAAAAAATTCTAGTCCTAGAAAAAGAACCGATTATTGGGGGCTCAAGCGGCATGTCAGGAGGAGCAATCGCTGTAGCAGGAACTTCTCTTCAAAGAAGTAAAAATATTACGGACTCTAAGGAGCGTTTTTTCAGGGACATGATGCTCTCCGGGAAGTATACGAATGATGAGAACTTGGTCCGTTTATTGGTAAACAACATTCCAATTCGCTACGAATGGCTTGTATCCCGAGGACTTCTTCCACAAAATCTAATGGCAGCTTCAGGGATGAGTCGACCTCGTTCTCATATGTTTAATTCAGGGTTACTCATTCAATTGCTTCGGGGAGAACTTCAAAGAAGAAATATAGAAATCAAAACCGGCGTTCGCGCCATTAATCTTTTAGAGGGACCAGCTGGAATTACAGGAGTCTTTGTTTCAAGAGGCAAAAAGTTCACTAACCTGTTGAGTAAAAACGGAGTAATCCTTGCCTCCGGAGGATTTGCGAGGAACCAAGCTTTGCTCTCCCTTCTTGCACCAAACATGAGAGCTGTCAAGGTCGTTTCCGGCATTGGTTCTCAAGGGGATGGTCTTCTCATGGCTCTTCAAAAAGGAGGATATATCGTCCCAGGAGAAACAATTCAGGCGTCTTTTGGTTTTACAAAAAATCCTTCGACTATTCGCGATTTCACGACCATTTATTACAGCGGCGCAATCATTCTCAATAAAGAAGGAAAACGTTTCGTAAACGAGTCGTTATCTTATAAGACCATAGGAGAAGTTTCGATTACACAAGCCAACTCAAGCTCTTTTATCCTGTTCGATGAAAATATTAGAAGACTGCAGATGTCGAGACGCCCTGTGGATAATTTGTTATGGAGCCCTTTTGATAAAGGGATGAGACCAGGTTACGCCGTTGTAGGAAAAACGATTTTTGAAGCAGCCGACAAAGCCGGGCTTAATCCCGATAGCGTTAATACAACAGTTCTTCAATACAATAGTTTTGTCAGAAATCACTTTGACCCCGAGTTCGGCCGTTCTTCTCTCACCTCCGGTTATGGAGACTTAGTCCCGATTGCGCAATCTCCCTTTTATATCATGCCCTCCATCGCAGCAATCATGGGCACTTATTGCGGACTAAAAGTGGATTGCAGTTGTCGAGTTCTGAAGAAAAACGGCTTACCAATTAAAGGACTCTACGCTGCAGGCGAAATAATGGGCGGGGTTCACGGGATGAACTACATAACCGGCACAGGACTAGGCAAAGCACTTGTCTTTGGAGAAATTGCTGGAAGATCGGCGACGGAGTTCTCATGAAGTTTGCTCCATTTCTCCTGGCCTTTTGCCTTCTTTCTCCTTTATCAACAAAAGCAACTGCAGAATCCGTGCGGTTAGGCGTGGCCGACTATGTCAAGGCAGGTCTGCATACTGAACTCGTAACGTCTACCTTCAATTTATTAAAAAAGGTGCTCGAGCCTGGTCATAAATTGGAAATTATATTTTTAGAGGAAAATGAATTATCCAAGGCGGTAGGAAATCATGATGTAGATCTTATCCTTTCTTCCAGTTTCTTCTACAGGCAAATGGCAAGACAGGGTGCGCGAGATCTTGTTTCTGTCGAGACTGTTAAGGATGATGACCCAAACCAGAGTGCCGGAGCTGTCCTCCTTGTTAAAGGAGACAGAACTGAATTTTTAGAAATCTCGGATTTAAAAGACAAACGAATCGGATATGGTTCTGAATTCGGCCCGTTAAGCTTTATTGCCCTACAAGGGGAATTAACTTCCAGAGGACTCAAGGCTAATCAGTTTTTTAAAGAAACAGTAGCTTTTTCAACGGGGATTCGAGACATTTTAGACAACCTTAGAAGTGACACTATTGACGCCGTTCTTCTTCCGGCTTGCTTCCTGGAAAGCATTATTGAACAAGAAGACCTCCCTACTAGTTGGCTGAGAGTATTAGAACCGAGACATTTTTCATCCTTACGCTGCGCCCACAGCACCGTTCTTTTCCCAGGTTTGACTCTTTCTTCCCTTCCCTCCTTAAACCCGAGGCTTTCAAGAAAAATTACTCAATCTCTTCTGGCCATGTCCCCGTCCGACCAAGGAAGTTATTGGAGTGTAGCAACTGATTTCGGGCAGACCGACAAAACTCTTAGGATGTTGAACTTAGACGCTTGGACTGCCGATAGAGCTTGGACCCTAAAAAATGTCATAACTAAATATTGGCATCTTCTTCTCGCAATTTTATTGATCATCCTAGGACTGATTTCATACGGCTACGTTGTCAGCGCCTTGGTGGGAAGAAGAACAGAACAATTGCGTTCGGCACTCATTAGAGAAAAGGATTTAAAAAGACAAGCTTTAGAGACTTCACAAAAACTAGAACAGATGCAGAGAACCGGAGCTTTCAATCAACTTTCCTCTTTGTTTGCTCATGAATTAGGTCAACCGCTCTATGCCATCCAATGCTTTTGCTATTCTTTATTCCGACGCCTACAGGGAGAGGAACAGGACAAAAAAGAAGTCCTAGGATTAGTAAAAGACATAGAGAATCAGGCCGTCAGAGCAGATGAGATTGTTCAGAAAACCAGATTTTTCCTTATAGGGAAAAAGGCAAAACCAGTTCCCATTGAACTTACAGATATTGTCAAAAGATCAATCACCACATTCACCACCACTCTGCACAAGAACTGTAAATTTAAACTCCGGGCTCTTTCCCGTGAGGTGTATGTGCTAGCGGACGGTCTTGATCTCGAGTTAGTCATCATAAATCTTCTAAGAAATTCATATGAAGCATGTGCCGAGCAGAGCGGACCCAAAGTTACTATCACCATATTCAAGCCAACTGCCGGGGAGGTTGTCTTGTCAGTCGCCGATAACGGACCAGAAGTCCCAGAGTCCTTTATTAAAAGCCTAAGCAAATCCAAAATTAGTCAAAAGGAGAATGGATTGGGCTTTGGTTTGTTGATAGTAAGTTCATTAATAGAAAATTACGGAGGAAGGATCGTTTTTCGGAAATCCTCCTCCGGAGGCGTCCAAGTAGATTGTATTCTCCCAATCATCGAGGATAAAGAAAGTTATGAATAACAAGAAAAGCAGAATTCGAATTGTCGATGACGATGAAGCCGTATTGCGTGGGATGAAAACCGTTCTTGAATTAGAAGGATTTGAGGTAAGCACTTATTTAAGCGGGCACGAATTCCTGACTTCAGACGCGTATTCTGTCCCCGGCTGCGTAATTTTAGATTTAAAAATGCCCGAATTGTCCGGCCTTCAAGTCCAAAAGATCCTTAAAGAGAGGCATTTTGAACATCCTATTATTTTTCTGACGGCCCATGGCGAAGTGGATTCAGCAGTGCTGGCGATGAAAAACGGGGCATATGATTTTTTACAAAAGCCCATTTCTCCAGCTATTCTCCTTCAAAAGGTTACAGAAGCTCTGCAGCAGGATCTAAAGGGGCTTGGTGTAGATTCTGAAACAAGGCAAAAGAAACTAGCGTCCTTGTCTACGCGAGAAAGTCAAGTTATAAAAAAAGTTCTTCAGGACTTGTCTAATAAAGAAATAGGAGAGGCTTTAGGCCTCAGTGAAAGGACAATAGAAAACCATAGAGCGTCTGCCTATAAAAAACTCGGAGTCTCTTCAGCCATTGAAGTCAAAAAGTATTTCAATGTCTAAGCTAAATTAAAAACAGATTCGCGTCCCGCCGATGCTGAAAGCATGGCAAGACGCGCAGCAAATTTCACCTTCTATTCTTTAGCGTATTTGACAGCTTGATTAGCGGCTATTCTTCCGAATACTAGACTTTGAGAAAGGATCCCGCCTCCGTGGTAGTCGTGGTAGTAGAGATTGATAGTCTCTCCGGCGGCGTAAAGACCTTTGATTGGCGTTCCATCCGGTTCTGTCACTTGAGCATTCTTATTGACGGTAAGTCCTCCGTAAACCATCGTTATTGAAGGTGTAAGAGGATAGAAAGCGAAGAGCTTGCCATTGAGATTAATTTTCTCGGCCAGATTTGTCTTCGGAGGTTCTGCGCCTAGGGCCTTTCCATCTTTTACAGATGCGTTATAGGCCTCCAGAGTAGATTTCAAAGCAGCAGGCTGGACTCCAATCTCTTTAGCCAGCTGCTCATACCCATTGGCCTCAATTAGTCCACCCTTGGCACGTTTAAACAATTCGACCGACATTCCTATGCGTTTTTCTTTTTGCAACATTGCTTCATCGAATATCAACGCAACCGTTTGTCTGGTTTGTTGGAGAGTGGCTTTGCCAAATGAGGCGTAACCTAAGGACTCATCAACGAATCTCTTACCTTCAGCATTTATGCCTAAACAGTACGGCAAAGCTCGTGTCGGAGAGCCTCTACCATTAGGACCGTCATACACAACGGGAAGATGCAATGACTCAACTCCAGCCATCCCTCTTGTTCCTGCACCGATCTCTTGAGCCAAACGAATACCGTCGCCGGTGATAAATTTATTACCGCGAATCAAAATATTTGCTCCGCCCGGGTGCGCCGCTTCCAGCATCTCTCTGTTAGCCGAATAGCCGCCCGTAGCCAAAATTACAGCTTTTGCAGAAATTTTTACTAACCCGTCCTTTGTTTGGCAGACTGCTCCATCGACAGCACCTTTACCATTTACCAGCAACTGTTTAGCCTTTGTCTTAAATAGGACCTTTCCACCTTTTTCTATATATTTATCGAACAGAGTCTTAAGGAGGGTCGGCATACCTTTGTATTGACCCGGAGAAGCTATACGCACGCCTACTCTCCAAGGAGCCTGCTGCAGCCAGGGCTCAAAGCCTGCGCCATTTGATTCAGCCCATTTTATTGAATCGAGAATATTATCAGCAAGGACTTCGTAAAGATCTGAACGTCCTCCACCGAGGGATTTTTTCTTCACGTCCTCGATGAAAGCTTTTTTGGCCTCTTCAGAATTGTTTTCCGGCATCAAAAAAGAGCCCAGACAAACTTTAGAATTTCCACCCCTCTGATTTTTTGCTGCCTTGTCAATCATTAAAACATTTGCGCCGTCTTCTTGAGCCTGCAGAGCGGCGACTGTTCCGGCAATTCCGGATCCAATAACAAGGACATCACAGGAAATTGTTTTTTCAGGTTGGCCTGTTAACCAGGCATAAGCCGGATTAAGAGATAAACCCATTGCAGCCATGGCCCCTGAAAGTTTGATTACTTTACGGCGTGAAATCATAGGACTCCTCCATTTAGGAATTGAGTAGGAAGGGATGTTTGGATTTTAGCAATCCTCTTCTGTTTAGTTAAGTAAATTTTTCATGTGAAGCTCTTACCGCCGTCATCATTTGTCCAATCCTTTCTGCACTCTTCTTATCCGGTATTTCTCCGTAGATAGTCAATAGACTTTTGAAAACGATAATAGAGCGGCAGGCGACTATCTGCAGAATTACGCAACGTCTTCTTTCTCTAGAATCTCGTTATTGATTCATCATTTTTTATCGACCCTATCAGTCCTTTTGGCAGGTAACAGACTCCTTTAAGTAGAAGCTTTGGGAGGAGTTAGATTACTTTTTTCTCATAATTGCCTCAGATAACTTACCTTCTTCCATTACTTTGCCCCCCCCCTAGACAGTTAACCTTTTATGCAACGCTTTGTGCTGCTAAATGAATTCTCTTTCCCCCTTCTCAGCTTTGTAAGTTTTTTCCAGGTGGTTATCCGTTCTGTACAAATCTGAAGTTGGATAGGAGAGTAAGAAAGATGCCAAAAGGTCCAACTCCTAAGAAGATGTAAGTTCTTAAATTTATAACCGTACATTAGAAAAAAGGAGGATAACACCTCCCTGAGAGAATTGAGCTGCAACAAAAATCTTGTAATCCCAACTCTTCTTTAGAGGAATCTTCGAACCTGGAAGCGGCCTTTTTGTCTCCGAATCTAAGAAATAATTGAACACATTCTTATTGACTTTTTTACACATATTGTATATTGTATACAATATGCAATATTCAAAAAAATATTGCTCTTTCCCTAAAAGGAGTCGATATGAAAAAGAATCTCGGTTTTCTAATCACTATCGCTATCGGTTTGGTTCTTTGGTTCTCACCTATTCCTCAAGGTGTGACCGCTGAAGCCTGGCATGTCTTAGCGGTCATGGTGGCAACAATTGCTGGTTTTATTTTTATTCCTCTACCCATCGGTTATGTAGCAATCTTCGGCATTACAGCAGCCATTCTTTTTAAGGCATTGCCTTTAAAAGTCGCTCTCGCAGGTTTTTCCAACAGTTTGCTATGGCTAATCGTCATGGCTTTCATGTTCTCCCGGGCCTTTCTTAAGACAGGGTTAGGAGAAAGACTTTCTCTCAAGATATTGAGCGTAATTGGAGACAGCACTCTTAAAGTTGCTTATGGATTAACAATCAGCGGTTCTATCCTGGCAGCCGGAATTCCTTCGGGTACCGCAAGGGCAGGAGGAGTCATTTATCCAATCGTGCGAAGCATGTGCAAAGCCTTGGATAGCGAACCAGATCACAATCCAAATCGTGCCGGAAGATTTTTAATCCAGTCTTACTTTCAGTCAGAGGCTTTTATTTCCTACCTATTCATGACAGCCATGGCTGGGAACGTGCTGGTGATGCAATATGCAAAGGATCTAGCAAATCTCGAGATGACCTGGGGAGGCTGGGCATTAGCTGCTTTATTACCGGGAATCGCATCAATTGCTTTGGTTCCCTTGGCAGTTTATTTTGTTGTTCCTCCAACACTTAAAAAAGCGCCTGAAGCAAAGATCGAAGCGAAAAAGATGCTTGATGCAATGGGTCCCATTTCTTCAAAAGAAGTTATCCTTTGTGTCATCTTCCTCCTGTCCATTGCGTTATGGATGTTAGGAGACTTCACAGGAATTGGATCAACTTTAGTTGCCTTCATCGCTGTGTGTGTGATGTTGTACTTCGGCATTCTTACCTGGGATGATGTCCTAGGAGAAAAAGGAGCCTGGGACACATTGATTTGGATGGGAGTCCTAGTTTGTATGGCCGGTGCCCTGACAGAAAAAGGCTTTATGGTCTGGCTTGGGAACGGATTGGGAAGTATTTTTGTCGGCGCTGATTGGTGGGTTGTTGCACTAGCCATTGCCATCTTCTTTAACTATACACAATACGCCTTTGCCAGTTCTACGGCCCATATGGTGGCTTTGTACGGAGCCAGCCTGACAGTTATGTTAGGCGCTGGATGCCCTCCTCTTCTTTCCATTCTTATGTTGGCCTTCATTGCTAACACTCCGGCTTGCCTTACTCAGTACACCTGTGGGTTTGCTCCAATTTTCTTTAATGCCGGTTATTTCACAAATGCCGAATGGTGGAAGATTGGCTTCATCCTGTCTTGGCTTCATTTAGCCATCGTGGTTGTCTTTGGTTCCATCTGGTGGAAATTAATCGGTCTTTGGTAATTCTTCTCAACAATTTTTACCTTCAACACAAGGGAATGATTATGAAAAATAGAATGCATTTTTTTGATTATGAGATGTACGAAAAAGGTTTTGGCACAGAAGCAATGCGAAACCTTTGGAGCGAAAGAGGGATTTTGCAGCAATGGATTGATTTCGAGGTGTACTTGGCCCAAGCTCAGGCTGAGTTAGGAATGATTCCCCAAGATGTGGCCGATGAAATCACAAAAAAAGGAAACATTGATCTTATTGGTATTGACAAGATTGCAGACATTTTTGCCACCACCAATTTAAATACCGTTGCCCTCATCCGAGCTTATAAGGCTATTTGCGAAAATGGGGCCGGAGAATTTATCCACTATGGTGCAACTTCTCAAGACGTCCTGGACAGCACTCTGGCATTTAGGATCAAGAAATCATTAGAAAGCTATAGAGCTGACTTAGAACAGATCGTTTCTGTTCTCCTACCCTTAGCTGACAAATATCGCAATGCAGTCATGGCAGGAATCACTCACGGTCAACACGCCATCCCAGTTACCTTCGGCTTTGTAGTTGCAACCTGGGCTCAGGCTTTCAAAGAACACATTGAAAGGATTGACCAAGCTCTACCAAGAATTTGTACAGGAACGGTATCAGGAGCCGCTGGAAACTTTGCTTCGTACAATTTATTGTTTGGAGAGAAATGCTGGGACATGCAAGTTAAGGTTCTTGAAAAATTTGGCTTAACCGTTCCTCCCATTTCAGTTCAGCCCCGCAATGAAAGATTCGTTGAGTACATGTATCTTTGTTCTTTGATCGCCAATACTTGCGAAAAAATTGCTGATGACATTGTGTTTAACCAAAGAAATGAAGTCATGCAATTAGAAGAGCCGTTTGACACAGAACACCAGATCTGTTCAAGCACTATGCCCCAGAAACGAAACCCGGTCCTCTGCGAAAATATTAAAGGCTTGGCAACATTAATTCGTTCCAATGCCACGGCCCAAGGAGAGATTTTCCACCGCGATCTTCGAGACGACACTCCATTCTTTGTGGAAGATGTCCGTATGCCGGAAACAGCTATTCTCATGGATAGCATGTTGAAAGAAATGCTGACAGTATTCAAAGGATTAAAAGTGCATGAAGAGAACATGCGTAAAAACCTTGATAAAGATGAAGGATTGCTGATGGCTGAGCCTTTGGCTTTACTTCTTTCCATCAAGTCCGGGAAAAAAGATACAGCAATGAGAATCGTCCATAAAATCGCAATGGAGTCTTTCGAAAAGAAGATCCCATACGGACAATACGTCAAAGAAATGCCGGAACTTCGAGAATATTTAACGGAACAAGAGATCGTAGATATTCTTAATCCCAGCAACTATCTTGGACTCACTCAAAAAGCTATTGACAACGTCATAAAAGGATAAGGCATGAACAACATCACCAAGGCGTGTTTGGATTTTGCTTTCAATTTGAAGTTTGACGACACAGCGCCAAACACGTGCGAACAGATGAAAAAGTACATTTTTGATCTAATTTGCTGCGCTGTAGCCGGATCAAAAACAAAAGAGGTCGATGCTTTTAAATATTTATGCCGTTTGAACGATGTGCAAACCGGCATCACTCCTCTTGGGTTAACTCACCCTACTTCACTTTACTACGCCGCATTGCTTAATGGAGCATCGGGGCATGCCCTAGAAATGGACGATTCTGACAGAACGGGGCTATCCCATCCCGGAGTAATGGTCATAACTCCAGCTCTTCTTGCAGGATGTATGCAGCACTCTTCCGGCAAAGATTTTCTTACAGCTTGTATTGCAGGCTATGAGATTATGCTTAGAGTCGGCGCTGCTCTCGGATTGTCACATTATGCGCTTTGGCATACCACTGGGACCACCGGTCCTCTCGGAGGTTCAATTACTGTCGGTAAATTGAATAAACTCACACGCGATCAGCTGGGACATGCATTCGGAAATGCCGGAACTCTTTGCTCCGGTCTTTGGGAATTTAATGCAACAAAGGCACAAAGCAAAATACTGCATGTCGGTCACGGTGTAGCAGATTCAATACTTGTTTGCCAACTGGCCTCTCAAAATTTCACTGGAGCTGACAAAATTTTGGAAGGAAAACAAGGACTTTTCAAAGGCTTTCATGAAGAAAAATTTGATGAAAGGCTATTCCAAGATTTTGGTTCAATGTGGCGAAGCGACGGGGTCTCATTTAAGCCTTATCCCTGCTGCCGGCATACGCATGGCGGGATTGATGCAGGCCTAGAACTTCATCGGAAATTAGGAAATGTGTCCGCAGAGGAAATAGAAAAGGTAGTTATAGAAACGTACCAGGCGGCCTATGATGTCGTAGGCAACAAGAAAATCTCTTCAGTCAAAGATGCGAAGTTTAGCTTACCTTTTACAGTTTGCACCGCCATTGCAGACGGCTCGGTTTCTGAAAAAAGTTTTGGCGAGACAAGCCTAAGAGACAAATCAAAATTGTCTTTAGTTGAAAAATGTACGGTTTGTGTGGCGCCTGACATCCAGGCGATTCATCCTTTTCATGAGCAAAGCCGTGTGACACTTGAAATGAAATCGGGTGAAAAATTTTCAGCATTTATTGCCGATCCTTTGGGAGAACCTGAAACGCCCTTAGATTGGCCAGACTTAGTCGCCAAGGCAAAAACACTTCTTCCATTTATTTCAGAAAGCGAAATGAACGAACTTCAAGAAAGAGTCAGAACAATTGAGGAGGAGGATATTGCCGATCTTTATCAATTCGTTCATTCTCTTTCTATTAAGTAGTCTCCACTAGTCAGAGCAATCTTTCTCAGGTAAAGATTGCTCTGTTTTCTTTATATGTTCCAATAATAGTTCGCAACCTCTTCGAGTTGTCTTAGCATCAATTTGGCACAGAACTTCTTCATCTGAAAGAGGATCTGACAATAACTTATATTGCTCTTGGTGGCTTTTTAAAGAATATTCAAAGTTTGCTGCGTGGTATTGGTAATAAAACCGATGCCAACGCATTATTTTGCGTAAGTTATAGAGTTCTTTTTCGAGCCAAGAATTGCCAGTCAAGGAAATTAATGTTGAATGATATTTTTCATGAAACTCCATGAAGCCCTTGGCATTCTGTATGCGCCAAGCATTTTCCATCCCGTCTAATTCTTTTTTTAATTTTTTCAAGCCCTCGGGCGTCATCCTCTGATGAGCTAATTTAACCGCCAACGTTTCAAGAGTTATTCTGATTTCACTTATATCAGAAATTTCTTGGATATCTATTTTTTTTACGAAGCTTCCTTTGCGTGGAATAGTTTCGATGAGGCCTTGGGACTCCAACAGCCGAAGCGCTTCTCTGAGAGGAGTTCTACTAGTTCCAAATTTTTCTTCTAAATCAGACTCCTTCAGCTTACTTCCCACTTTAAATGTGCCGTCAAGAATCATATCTTCAATCAGACCGGCCAGTTGAGGAACTAAAGTGTTAGTTAGTAACAAACTCATTTTTAAATAAAATATTGTTTTTATTTTCCTTAAACAGCTGAGTTTCCACTAAGTTCTTTGCTAAGAGCTTTATGTGATTGTCTTTGGTTTACAAAGAACAATCAATAAGTAAGCAGCATAGAGAAACCCAGAAATTCGCACTGCTTTATGGAGCAACCAGCTTTTCATTCTAAAAAAGCTATTTTACTCAAATTAAAAATGCCTCCTCCCCGAGATGCACTTAAGAGCTAGAAATTGCCTTTTCTTTAAATTTTAAAGTTTTTTAAAGACAGAAGTTTCCAAAAAAGCAACATCAATCTTAATGGCTGACCTGAGGTCTCAATTCAGAAATGATAATCTATGAGTTTAGTATGTCGTTAGTCATCAAAATTCATGAGGTCAAGCTCTTCCACTAATTAACAGCATAGTCCGCTTCGCTGACACAACCGCTAATTAGAAACTAAAGAATGAAAGACAAAAAAGTTATTTTTTGGTAATTCTGACTTCTTCATTGACATATAAGAAATTTTAAAAGGCGCTATCTCTGACCTCTAGAGAAGTTGCACTACCAAGTTAAGATTTTTTTTGACTACATATCAACAAAATCTTTTCTTTTAAACTCGCAAACCTATCCATATTACAATGTGAAGCCAAGTTGTACTTCCATGCATGTCTATCTATTTCGAAGCGCAGATTGAGATTTCTTCTAGCCTGACGACTCAACAAAGGCATTAAATAATCTTTGCCTGAAACTATCTTAAAAAAAGTCTCATTGGAATAAGAAAACCTCCCCCTCAACTTGCTTATCTCTAAAGCTAGCTGGCTTCTTTGAATCTTGCCGGAATCAATCAGAGAATTTTCAATCTCCTTCGTCCTCTTTTTAATTTTTCCTTTTGACAGATCGTGAGTCTTGTTATTATAAAAGCGCCCAATATTATCCATTTTAAAATTTTCCGTATATTTGCATTGAATAGCCCAGATAAAAAAAAGATCAATCAACTCTTTCTTACAACCGTCAATTAACTCAGAAAATTTAAACTTTGACTTAATCTCAGAGAGCGACTTAGTTCCCAAAAAAGTTTTAATCGTTTCGTATGTCGCCTTCTCGTCTACGACAAGATTTTCAATACAATAGCTGTCTAACACAAATAAATTATTAGTTGGTGATTTTGGACAATACAAAAGAAATATATCTCCATCAACTAAATATAACGCGGGCCGAGCGGAACACCTTCCTCCCCTACTGGCTTCTATCACCGCTCGAGAAGTGCCCAGAGGGTAAACATCGCTAACTCTTACTCCGGTATCTTTTAAAAGTCTATTAAATATAACTTTATAAAATTCCCTATCTTCTTCCTCATCCTCAGTGAAAATATCAATATCATTGCGATATGCTTTAAATAAAGGAACAACTTCAAGCTGGCTCAGAGAAAACTTTAATTCCATTTCTTAGGAGCCTCGTTATTCAATGATAGGTCGATACAATTTCTACTGCGTGAAATTGATGAAACAATCGAAGGCGCATGCGTAGCCAAAATATATTGGGTTTCCGGACTAGCTTTTAATAGTGCATCTATAAAAATTTCCTGCCATGTAATATGAAGTGATAACTCTGGTTCATCAATTATCAGGAAAGACTTCGCCCGATTTTTTTTGTGAAATGCAACGTGAGCCATCAGTATCAAAAGCTGTTTTTCTCCAGAGGATAGTTCAAACATCGAAATCGATTTTTTGATCCCATTAATTCTGATCTGCACATCGCCCTTTTGATCAATCAATATTTCCTTTCCAACTTCTTTATAAAACAGATTTACGCTTTCTATAAATTTTGTCACAGGCTCGCTAATCCTCTGAAGATTTTGTCTATATTCGTTAGCATACTGGATGATTTTATCTATCTTATCTAATTGGGATTTACTCATCATCCATCTAGTGAGAGCTAAAAGTCCCTTCTTTTCCGAGGTCCAATCCTTCTCTAACTTTGACAGCGTGTCCAGGGTCTTAGAAACATCATCTAAAAAATCATCACATTCTCTTAACAAATCTTTAATCTTGAGCTCTTCAAAAGCATCTCGAATTTGTTGTCGCTGTTCCTTCAAATGCTTCATGTCTTTCTGCCAAGAGAGTTCAAAGACGTTCTCTGATGGAGAAATTCTGAAAGATTCGGCAAAAACTTTTTTTCTGAACTCATCGGAGAGGGAAAGCTGTTTTTTAGCATTTTCTCTAACAAAGTCATGAATTAAATCTTCAATTTCTCGTAAAGCCTGGATGACAGAATCTGCAACTCTCTCTTCAGAGCGTTCTCGCTCATAAAAGAGATAAGATTTCCTTTTGGGAAGTTGTAGATTCAATCCCTCAATTCTTCTATTCAGACCTAAGAATAACGGCCTTTGGTACTTTTGAATTTCTCTAATTTTTGCGACAACTTTGGAGTTCTCAAAATATTTCTTCGCTCTTGGAATATCGTCTATCAACCAAAGTTTTTCTTCAAAACGATCAGATTCTTCTTCAATCTCTGAAAGCATAAACGAATCTTCTACAGTTTCCCCACTCTTCACGTCTATTACCTGAAGAGTCAAGCTTTTGATATTTTTTTTACAAAATATCTCAATCTCAAAATCATTTTTAACTTCATCATAACAACGGAGAGAAAGAGAGGAATATTGAATTTTGAGCAACTCTTCCAGAGAAGGTGTGACTAAACCATACAACAGCCTAAGAACTGTGGTTTTACCACACCCATTTATTCCTATTAAAAAGTTTAAGCTTTCGTCAAACTTAAGGTCAAAATTTAGATAACCTCTAACATTACGACCGCAAAAGCTTCTTAACTTCATCACTCCCTCCATATATTCAAAAAGTTATAAACATTCTGCATTTCAAATTACTGAAAATACACAAAAATGGATTTAAAGTTTATTGGCAATACGGCAATCTCCACAAGTCTACAGAATACTGTTAGTAGGCTAGCCCAGACTTTTACCATTTTACAATTAGAGGGCTGAAATCTTGTACAAAAATTGGAACACAAACCAATCATCTCACTGAATACACACTATCTTTCGCTGCGAAGCCTCTCTATTCATTTCTCTTATTCCATCACTCCAGCAGTCTTATCTTCTGAAATACAAGCTCTTCCATCATCAACGGTATCTGAGTCCACTATCAGAGGTTCTCTTTCTACAAGCAAAATAGATTTGTCGCCGAGTTCGGCTGTTCGGACAGCACACGACAAACCGGCAACTCCGGAGCCAATTATTAATAACTCCACATCTCCGGGAAGCTGAAAAGTTTCTTTCTTTATGAATTCCGAGGCATCAGCTGAGGATAAAAACCTGTCAGCCGGGGTCGGGCTTAAAAATAAGCTTGGTAAAGCGAGAACTGTTCTTCTCAGCATCTGGATTTTTTCCTTGGAAGTCTTTTAAATTTTTATCAGATTAAGAAAGGATAGCCTCATCTCGCCTTTGAAAACAACCCAATGTATTTTCCGTGCAAAAGTTTGATCTACATCAACATACTTACGTATTTCGCTTTCTAGACTGAATCTTACTTAGAGAAGTAAGAAAACAACGAGTTATCTTCTCTGAGCTCCATTTAAGCTGAACAAGGAGGACCTTATGACACTATCTCGCAGAAATCTTTTGAAGACAGTCGGCTTAGGCACTTTAGCCACCCTTCCCTATGTGCAGGCTAATGCTGCCGGTTTTGACAAAGAATATGACGTTGTAATCGTTGGAGGGGGGCGGTGCGGGTCTTGCAGCAGCATGCAGAGCCGGTGAATTAGGTTTGAAAGCCATCGTATTGGAAAAAACCGGCTTACTCGAGGGTTCAAGCCTCTTATGCGGCGGTCAGTTCTCTACTTTCGGAACAGATCTTCAAAAAGCCAAAGGCAAAACTGATACGGCCGATATTTTCTACAACGACATGATTAAGACCGGCAAAGGCAAGAACGATCCGAAAGTCGTCCGAGCTTTTGTGGACATGTCAAAGATTCAATATGACTTTTTAACTAAGACGTTAGATGTTCACCCTAGAGGCGTCATGGCCGCGTCCGGCATGAGTGTTCCGCGTTCTCATACTTTCAACCCTCCGGAAGTTATCAAAGCTTTGACCAAGTATGCAAAGGATCGAGGAGTTGAAATTGTCCTTAACGCTAAAGCCAACCGCCTGGTTACTGAATGCGGAACCGGAAGAGTAATCGGAGTCAAGGCAACCATTAATAAGAAAGATGTCGTTCTCGGCGCTACCAAAGGAGTGGTTCTTGCTGCCGGCGGATTTTCCAGAAATCCGGAACTGCTTGCTAAATTTAATCCCATCATGGCTAAGGCCGATGCCATTTCCGGCGGCGGCACTCAAGGCGACGGCATCTTGATGGCTCAGGCAATCGGCGCAGATACTCTTGATACTACCTACATCAAAGCTTCGTACGGATTCAAGCTCAAACCGACGATCATTCAAGATATGAGCCTTATTACCTATAGCGGTGCCATCATGATTAATAAAGAGGGCAAACGCTTTACTGATGAGTCTCAATCCTACAAGCTTCAAGGAGATGCTTCCTTAGCGCAGACCGACGGGTACTCTTATCAGGTCTTTGACAAGAACATCCTTGATTATGACCTCAAAAATGATACGCAAGGCGTTGAAATGATGACGGCATTAACCAATGATCCTGCCGGTCAGAAATGGGTTTATTTCGGTGAAACTATTGAAGAGGCAGCAAAGAAAGCCGGTTTGGATCCGAAACAGGTTAAAGAAACCGTTGAAAAGTACAACAAAGGTATCAAGGAGGGTAAAGATGAGTTTGGACGTACTTCCCTGACCAGCGGTTTTGGCAAACCGGTTCCGTTAGAAAAAGGCCCGTTCTATATCATGCCGACCACTGCCGCTTTGATCGGTACTTACTGCGGTCTGAAGATTAATGAAAAGGCTCAGGTCATTAATGTATTCGGCGAAGTGATACCTGCTTTGTATGCGGCCGGTGAATTGACCGGTGGCGTACACAGAGCGGCATACATGACCGGAACCGCATTCGGTAAAGCAATTTGCTTCGGCCGTATTGCCATCGACAGCATTGCCGGCAAGTAGAACCGGTGCAGTAAAGATTCTTTTGTTTAGGCAGATAATGACCTAAATGAAAGACAGCCACGGGAGGCGCTAATTTAAAGCCGCCTCCCTTTTGGTTTAAATGTTTACTCCTTATTCCCCACAAGAGACAGATAAGAGGAATGCGAGAGATTACTCATAGAGAACCGAGAAAAAATAGTTCAAAAGGGCCTTAAGAGCTGAATAATCCAGTTTGTCCACATGGCCGACCACTACAAAAATTGACGTTTTTTAGAACCGATTATTCCAAAGAGGACGAAAATTTAAGGCTCTTATTGAGGGTTGGTTATGCGAAGAATGCCGGAAATATTAGAAATACTAAAATGAGGAAACTCGAACTGCATGTCGGTTCCAATTCGCGAAAGAAGCTTCCATTCAATGTGATGATATAAAAATCTCATTCCGTTTCTTTAGCATTCTGCTTATATTTGGCTGAATGGATTAAAGCCCAATTTCTTGATAGCAGGGAACACCATTTCGATAAACCTTGAAACAGGAATAGACGGGGTTTTAGAGAATATGATTCCATACGGCAGCCTCCGATCCCAGTCCAAAGCTGCAGCCGTGATCAAGGGGTGGTTATTTGCCCACACGTCTAAACCGAGGATCATTGTTGAGCTATTAGCACATTCATTCAAAAGAGAAAACTCCAGAGACTGGTAGTTAGTCAATTTAATTTTTGAATTTTTACTTAAGAATGATTTCGCCGCATCGTACCTTCGCATCCATAGATCCCCCGAAACCAAAATCTCGTACCCCTCCAAATCAGATATTGACAGGACTTTTTTCGAGGCTAAGGGATGAAAAACCGAGAGAAGTATCTTTAACGGTTTCTCAGTGAGTTTCAAAGCTTGGCAACTTCTTCTTTCTAAAAAATCATCATCGAAAGCACCAGCAATAACGTCTATTCTTTCGCCCATATGAGTCAAAAGTTGCCAAACCGTCAAGCCATCATTCTCAAAAGGCACTATCTCACACTTTAATCGTGGATATCGTTCCAAAACCAAAGGCCAAATATTTGATAAATAATCTACTGAGGTTAGACAAGAAAAACCGAAACGAACTAAGTTAACTTTTCCGTCCTCGATATACCTTGCTCGTTTTCGTGCTTCATTTGCAAATGAAATTATATAGTTTGCATCATTGAAAATTGATTTACCCCCCCAGTAAGAACTACACCTGAAGAAGTCCTTAAAAAAAGTTTTACGCCGAGCTTCTCTTCCAATAGTTGCACTTGTTTGAGCACAGCTTGCGGAGTGATTTTTAGCTTTTTAGCGGCTTTCGAAAAACTTCCAGAATTTGCAACCGTAAGAAAGACATTTAAATGTTTGTCGTACATCTCTTAATTGAGTTTAATGAACTTAATGAATCTTATATTAGTAAATTAGTAGGTGTTTTAATAGAAAACTAAGAACTCAGCCATGTAATTTAAATTTTATTATTTTAATCAAACAATTACATACATTCTCAATAAAACTTTTATATTTAAAGAAGTTAACCTTATGGTTGTAAGTTAGTCTTTTTTTCATGGTTTTCTCGGTATTTAAATACCACCTCTGCGAGAAAAATAACTACCGTAGTTAAGTAAAACCCTCCAATCCGAAGGGTTTTATGGCTACTCAATACTCAAGAGGAGAAATAATGAATAAATGTTTTAAATCAATTTGGAGCGATGCAAGACAGGCTTTTGTCACGACCAGTGAGGTTCAAAAATCTCACGGCAAAAGATCTAAATCTGCATTGAGTATTGCTCTAGCAACTTCCTTGCTTATAGGTGCTGCCTCTGCAGTTGCTGCTTACGTTGAAACCGGAGTGATAGGTGATAAAACTACGTGGGAGACTCCTGAATACCAAAAAGACTGGGGCCTTGCAGCAATGCACGCTTCCACCGCCTATTCCTTAGGATTTAATGGCTCGGGAGTTACAGTTGGCGTCATGGATTCGGGCGCACTTCTGTCCCATCCAGATCTAAATTCTGATCGAATCACCGGAGATCACGTCACGGGTTCTTATGGTTCAGACGGCAACCGTTATCCACAATCAGTTATTTCAGCCATTTATGCCGGCCAACAGCCTACTCCGAATAAGGGACAACCTTTTACGAAAGGCGAAACCTTTGAAGTTACAGGAAACTGGATGGATGGAGTAAACGACTCTCATGGTACTCACGTTACCGGTTCAGTCGGTGCAAACCGTGACGGTTCAGAATTCCACGGCGTTGCTTGGGGTGCGAACGTGATAGTTGGAAATACGGGCGCAACAGATAACAACAATTATGGTCCTTTCCAAGATTATCAATATTTCTACACCAACTGGAAGTCCCTTGCCGACAAGCTTGTTGCCGCCAATGGAGCTGAACGCGGAGGAGTAATTAATAACTCTTGGGGTACTAACATCCGCATCGGCATATTGCAACAATTTAACGGGACTAAATGGGATACTTTTAATGCTCTACCCACCATTAGTGAAGTGCAAGCCGCTATGGAAAAACCCAATAACGGGACTATTGAAAATCCTCAGGCCGGAGATATCCGTGTATCTTTCACAGGACATATCCCCACAAGCACAATTGCACAAGCAGAGTATGAGTACTTCTATCACAACAAAAAATATGATGGAATGAACAAGAGCTTTGTTGATGCAGCCTGGGATGCGGTTAAGGGTACAAAAGTGGTTCAAATTTTTACCACCGGCAATCGAAACTCTGACAATCCTTTCTACCGCCCGCTTTTCCCCTACTTCAATCCGGAGGCTGAAAGCCAATGGATCGCCGTAGCGGGATTAGGCAAATCCCCAGACTTCACAGATGATAATCCCAAGTTCAAATTAATGGACACTTGGAACGAAGCCGGTCTAGGAAAATGGTGGACGATTGCAGCTCCCGGAAGCGGGATTTACGGTTCTAAAGTAGATACCAACACAGGAGCTGCTTTATGGGGGAACAGCAGCGGAACCTCGATGTCAGCTCCTCACGTAGCAGGCGCAATGACTGTGCTCATGTCTCGTTATGCGAGCATGGATGCAACTCAAGTTCGCGATGTCATGTTTACCACTGCTAATCATAAAAACGCAGATGGTACCAATATGCAAGGATGGGATAACAAGGACGGAACTACTCCGGCTGAAGGAGAAGTTTCTGATGCAATGGGTTGGGGCGTCCCGGACCTTGATAAAGGCATGTACGGCCCAGGCCAATTCCTTGGAAAATTCGATTACAACTTGAATGCTACTCCTCTTGATGTATGGACAAATGACATCTCTGAAGTTGCTCTTAAACAAAGAGAAAAAGAAGACAAAGCTTGGATGGAAAAAACCAAGAACGGCACTGATATCGCCGCTGGAGGAGACTACGAGCTCGGGGAAAACTTCGTTGTAGGGGACGGAGACGCTGATTTCACGAATCACGTTATCTCCCAAGAAGATGCAAAAGCCTGGAGAGCAGAATATTTTGCCAAACGAGCAGCCGCTATTCAGAACAAGATTGACAACGGCCTTTACAATGGCTCTTTAGTCAAGCGCGGTTCCGGTACCTTAGTGATGACCGGAAACAACAGCTACTCCGGAGGAACTACCGTTGAGGAAGGCTCATTATACGGTTTCACTGAATCCTTTGGATCAGGGATCGTGAAAGTCAACGGCGGTACCTTTGGTGTTCTTGAAACTTATAACGATACGTTTACTCAAAAAGGCGAACTTCAATCCGCTGTTAGCGGAGTAACCAGAGCTACTCCTCAGAAAGCTAATATAGAAGTGAACAAGGGCGGTACTTATGCAGTGATCGCCAACCAAAACGTTCAAGTTGGCAGTCTCAAATTTAATCAAGGGTCTCAAATTTCGGTGACTTCTTTAGATGGGGAGGCTTTCAAATTAGCTTACGAAGGCACCCCCCAAACCGGAACAATCTCAGCCGAAACACTTGAGGGCGCAGACAACGCAATTGTTACTCCTGACTATGCGTTGCTTGATCACACCGTTACCGTAGAAGGCAACACCATCACCGGCACTTTACAAAAGAATGACAAGACTTTGGCAAGTTATGCGAATAATGCCAATCAAGCCTCAGTTGCGCAAGCTCTTATGGCAGATGATGCTTTATTCGACGGTCTTATCAGTTCCAGCAAGGAAGAAACCTCCAAAACACTTGCATCTTTAGGCAATGACCTTCACGTTACGGCTAATGCCATGTCTATTGCTAATGGTCAGACTTTAGCACGTGCAATTAAAGACCAAGCTATAGGAGTGGATGGCGCAGCAAAGGTTGCTGATGTTGATAACGGTCGTGCCCGTTTGTGGATGACTGCAGTCGGCAACTGGTCTAAGATGGATCGGGCTGCAGCCTCTAAGATGAAATCTGATTTCTATACAGGCTTAGTAGGCTTAGAGGCCGATATCAATGCAGACAATAAGGTCGGTGTATTCTTCGGAGCAGGCAAGACCAAGTTTAAAGCTGGCGGCGACGGCAAGATTGATTCCAATGATCTCCACTTCGGTATCTACGGTCACTCTAAATTGAACCCGGTTCGCTTGAACTACGGCTTCGCCTATACTCGTCAAGACAGAGATTCCGCACGCGGATTATTCTATGGGAACCAAGTTTTCGGCTCGTCTACCAGCTACAACGCCGGCGTTGCTCAGATTTTTGCTGAAGCAGCCTATACAGGTTTGAATCTCGGCACAGTCGAAGTTGAACCATATGTAGGACTGTCTTGGATGCATCTTTCAGCCGATGACGTCAGCGACAACTACGCCGGAGGCACGGTTAAAACACAATTTGACAACCAGAACTTAGCGGTCTCTAATCTTGGCGTCCGCGCAAAGGTTCCGTTTGAAGTTGGTTCAGCCAAGTTCAAGGCAGTTGCCGATGTGAATTGGACCCAATTCATGGGCGACACAAGAGGCAAATCTACTCTCAAATTTGGCAACGGTGCCACTGCTAAGGTTCAGAGTGAAAAACTCTCCGCAGTTGCAGCAGTTGGTCTTGGAGTCGAAGCCCAGTTAGGCAAACGCGCTTCTTTAGGAGTTTCTTACTACGGTGCTTACGGTAGCAAGATCAAATCCAATGGTGTCGGCGCTACTTTGAAGATCGCCTTTTAACTAAAAAGGCTTTCTTTACCCTCTAGTTAGGCTCTTTTTCAGAACCTATGCTTCCAACGGAGAACAATCTAGGTTGTTCTCCGGGAGGTTTTTTCTAATCATACTTTCGAAATCATTTACTTAGACAAATTAATACTTATGGAGGCTTTATGGACTTCATAGTCGCTCTTCAAATTATTGTGCTTTTAGGCGCAATCTTCGTAGGTGTCCGGCTAGGCGGTATCGGCATCGGATACGCCGGCGGTGCCGGCGTACTTATTCTTGGTTTGTGCTTAGGCATGAAACCAGGAAATATTCCTTGGGACGTAATTCTGATCATCGCCTCGGTTATTGCAGCAATTTCTGCCATGCAATTAGCCGGGGGGCTTGATTATTTGGTTTACATTGCAGAAAAGATTCTGTACAAGAACCCAAAATACATTAACTATCTCGCTCCGTTGGTTACTTATGTACTAACGATTTTTGCGGGCACAGGCCATACCGCTTTCTCTATGATTCCGGTTATCGTCGAAGTGGCTAAAGGCGAAAACATTCGTCCTTCGGTTCCGCTGTCTATCGCGGTAGTCGCTTCCCAGATCGCTATCACCGCCTCTCCGGTTTCTGCCGCAGTTATTTACATGACCGGTGTTCTCGAACCATTTGGATGGAGTTATCCGACGCTATTAGGCGTATGGCTGCTGACAACCTTCGCTGGGTGCATGATTACAGCATTCATAATGACTCTCATCAGCAAGATGGATTTAGCTACAGATCCGATCTATCAAGAACGCCTGAAAGAAGGTTTGGTTAAACCTCCTGTCGGTTTGCAGGAAATGAATATCACCCCAGCTGCTAAGCGCTCTGTCTGGGTTTTCTTAATCGGGGTTGTCTGCGTTGTCCTTTACGCATCTGCCATTTCTCCGGCTGTGGGCCTTATCAAACAAGTTGTCGTTCCTCGTGATGCAGCCATCATCAGCTTGATGTTGTTGGTCGGTGCTTTAATTACAACACTCTGCAATGTTAAGCTCGGAGATATTGCTTCCACTTCTGTTTTTAAATCAGGTATGGTTGCTTGTATTTGCGTATTGGGCGTAGCATGGCTGGGTGATACTTTTGTGTCAGGTCACACTAAAGAAATCAAAGATTTTGCATCTCAGACCATCAGTCAGTACCCTGCTCTACTTGCAGTTGTTTTCTTCTTAGCAGCTATGTTACTTTACTCACAGGCAGCTACTGCTAAGGCCATCACTCCGACAGTGGTCGCCGCATTAGGAATCTCCGCTGCAAATCCGGATAATGCGTACATGCTGGTCGCTTCCTTTGCAGCTGTTTCAGCCCTGTTCGTGCTTCCGACATACCCGACACTTTTAGGTGCTGTTCAGATGGACGATACCGGTACAACACGCATTGGCAAATGGGTATTTAACCACTCGTTCTTTATTCCAGGCGTATTAGCAATTGTATTTTCCGTGGCTTTCGGATTTGCCGTATGCGGTATCTTCTAAAACAATAACAAACTAGCTATATCAATGTTAACCAAGGAGGAGAGAGTTCCAGACTTTCCTCCAATTTAAACCACGCAGTTTCAAGGAGTAATGTTCATGACTCTTATCGCTTTAGCTTTTAAAGTAGGCTGCGTGGTTTATCTTTTTTCTCTCGCATTGCTGACAGTTTTGTTCTTAGTTATCTCAGTTTATCGAGTGATTGAAGCAGAATTCCCTCGTTTCCTCGAGCGTATCGTAAAGACATTCCGATAAGGCGACCTCATCTTTTTAAGCCATAGCAAAACATCAAGCTCTTAATCTTTTTTGAAATGAACAAGCCCTTTTTCTGTTCAAGTAACTTATTCATTAAAGCCAGATAGATTTCTTTTGACTACAAATACAGTAAAGCAGTAGTTTCTAGAGAACGCCTCCCTCTCCAGCACGTTACAAGTATGCCTTCATTTGGCTCGAAAGCTGGTTGAACAAGTTCTCGACAAATCTACTCTTTGGTGCATCTAGATGACTTTTCAAGAAAGCATCTTCAGCTTTAATGCCGTAACTTGAGTCTTTTTCGTTACCGTTTCTAGCACCCGACACTTGCTAGAAAATTGCTATCTTAGATCGCAAGACATATTCAAAACAAATGAAACCGGTGAAAGATTCTTCATGAAAGACGTGTCAGTAGTATGTAAAGGGCTATCGATTTAATTGAGAAATAAACATTATGCGGCAAGGGAGTTGACCGGAGACATACAGGAAGAGGCTAGAGGAAAAGAAAAGCGTTCGGAAAACTATAGGCTTTGTCCACAATTGTCATTGACAGTATTAGGAGCAGGTAGGCCACAATGGAGCACGAATTCTTCTGTACAAGCGGAACTTGCCCTGACTTAAAGAAAGGGGGAAGGTTAATTTAAAATCTACCCCTTCTTTAGTTTAAGTCCACGTAGCTCACCAACCTCTATGTGCTAATTGAAAGTAGCCGAGAGAGAACTTATGCAGATATCGCCCGGCGTGTGGGCAGTCCCAATATAACTCATGATAGTCTCTGCTTTAACGGAACCATGACGAGAGACAACTATCATCTTTCCCTCCACCAGTGAACGCAAAATGAGAACTAATAAAGGCGAGATTAAATTTTCCTTAAAAACTTGTAGAGAGCGTCTTCCCATTTCGGCATCTCGAACAGTCCGCATTCTTTTAAAACTAATTTCTCAAGACGGGAGTTCTTGGGTCTCTTGGCTGGAGTTTTATATTCTTCCGAAGAACATGGGAGTACTTTTTGCTCGACCCCTTTTATTCTGAAGATGGCTTTTGCAAAATCATACCAAGTTGCTTCTCCCTCACATGTCAAATGTATGGTACCAACCAGTTCCGGTCTATGAATCAATACGTTCAAAGCCGATGCGACAGAATCCGTGCTTGTAGGATTACCAACCTGGTCGTTAACGACTTTAAGGCAGTCTCTAGTTCCATCGGCTAGACGAAGCATTGTGTGAACAAAACTTGGTCCTTGTTCTCCATATAACCAAGAAACTCGAGCTATTAAATGATTTGGACAATGTGCTCGGACAGCCTGCTCTGCTGCCCATTTGGATTTTCCATAAATATTTAAAGCCCCTGCAGGCTCATCATATTCGTGATAAGGACGGTCTAAAGTTCCATCAAAAACATAATCTGTGGAGATGGAGATAAGCTTGGTACCATAAGTGTTGCAGGCTCGAGCCACATTGGTTGTTCCAAAAGCATTTATCTTCCAAGCTGAAAACTGTTCGGACTCACACAAGTCAACCGCAGTCATGGCCGCACAGTGAATAAGCACATCCGGACGAGTATTACGGATTACTTGGTCCACTTGGGTTGGATCAGTAATATCGCAGGTCTCCCTCGTCAGCGGAATTGCTTCAACATCTTCCAAAGTTGAGGTAAGCGTTGTTCCCAACATTCCTTCTGAACCGGTTATAGCTACTTTTAACATTCTCTCTTCTCTCAGAAGGAATCTTTTATATCGGCAAAGAAAGGTGCCTTCGCGTCTTTTTCACTGACGACCGGTTCAAAAGAAATTGGCCACTTGACATCAACCTCTGGATCATTCCACCGAATTGAACCTTCATCCTCAGGATGATAATAATCAGTACATTTGTAATGAAAATGCGCAGTCTCAGAAAGCACTACGAATCCGTGAGCCATTCCAGGGGGAACCCATAGTTGATGTTGATTTTCTGCAGTCAATAAGGATCCAAACCACTGACCAAAAGTTGGAGAATTTTTACGCAAATCTACTGCAACGTCAAAAACCTCTCCTTGAGAGACCATTACCAATTTTCCTTGAGGGTGTTTCTTCTGAAAATGAAGACCGCGAAGAATACCTTTTGTTGACATGCTGTAATTATCCTGAACAAAAGGAAGGTTAATTCCGGCTTCTTCATATCTCTTTTTTTGCCATGTCTCGACAAAGAAACCGCGTTTATCTCCAAATACTTTGGGCTTAACAAGGAGAACGCCTTCGATAGGAGTTTTCTCAACGATCATTTTTATATTATCTCAAAAGGTTTAAAAGGTATTGCCCGTACAAATTTTTAGCAATTGGCTTAGCTAGCTTTTCTAATTGCTCACTCGTTATATAACCCTTTCTCCACGCAATTTCCTCCGGGCTGGCAATCATCAAACCTTGTCTGGCTTGAACTGAATGGATAAATGATGCCGCCTCTAACAAAGACTCATGGGTTCCCGTATCCAGCCACGCTATTCCTCTTTCCATGATTTCCACATTGAGAGTGCCTCTTTTCAGATACTCTAAATTAACATCTGTAATTTCAAGTTCGCCGCGAGCTGAAGGCTTGACTTTTTTGGCTATTTCAAGAACTTTGTCGTCATAAAAATAAAGTCCTGTCACCGCATAGTTGGACTTAGGCAAACGCGGCTTCTCCTCAATAGAAACGGCCTTCCTGTTTTCATCGAATTCAACAACGCCATATCTTTCGGGATCGGAAACATGGTAGCCAAAGACAGTTGCCCCAGAGTCTCGTCCTTTAGCAGCTTCTAACAAAAGTGGGAAGCCTTGGCCGAAGAACAAGTTATCTCCTAAGACCAAGCAGGTGTTATAGCCTTTTATAAAGTCTTGACAAAGCAAAAAGGCCTGTGCCAACCCTTCCGGCTTTTTCTGAACTACATATTCGAAAGTGCATCCCCATTGGGTACCGTCGCCAAGCAGCTCTTTGAATAAAATCTGCTGTTCAGGAGTAGTGATTATTGCTATCTCTTTAATGCCAGCAAGCATAAGCACTGACAGGGGATAATAGATCATGGGCTTATCGTAAACCGGCATAAGCTGTTTACTGATGGATCTAGTCAATGGATACAATCTCGTCCCGCTTCCACCGGCTAGGATAATTCCTCTCCATTGCTTAACCATTATTGTCTCTCCGCATAGTTGAGTTCAATCCACTTACGATATTCTCCTGATTGGATATTTTTTACCCATTCAGGATTGTTCAAATACCATTCGATTGTTTCTTTAATACCTTCTTCAAAAGTATGTTTGGGAGACCAACCAAGTTCTTTTTCGATCTTGGAACAATTTATGGCGTATCTAAAGTCGTGGCCAAGTCTATCCGTTACATGAACAATTTGATCTTTGTAAGATTTACCAGCACCAAGTGGTTTAATTTCATCTAAAAGCTCACAAATCTTATTCACAATGAAGAGATTGGTTCTCTCGGATTTTCCGCCAACATTATAGGTTTGGCCTACTCTGCCTTTTGTTAGTACTAGATAAATCGCTTCGCAATGATCTTCTACATGCAGCCAATCTCTAATGTTTTCTCCGGTGCCGTAAATTGGAAGATTCTTTCCAGCTAGTGCATTCAAGGTCATTAAAGGAATTAATTTCTCTGGGAATTGTCTCGGCCCGTAATTATTAGAACAATTGGTTATCAAAGTTGGCAAACCATATGTTTCATGAAAAGCTCGGACGAAATGATCGCTAGAAGCTTTGGATGCAGAATACGGGCTATTCGGTGCAAAAGGAGTTTCCTCTGTGAACGCAGGAGCTTCTAAGGACAAAGTTCCGAAAACTTCATCTGTAGAAATGTGATGGAAACGGAAAGCTTCCTTCTTTTCTTGTTCTAACTCCTTCCACCAGTCTTTCACAACTCTCAGTAAGACTTCTGTCCCTAGAACATTTGTCTTAACAAATACATCTGGATCATGGATAGAGCGATCTACGTGACTTTCAGCCGCGAAGTTAACTATAGCGTCAGGACGATATTTTTCTAGAAGTTCTTTTATAAGTTTTTCGTCACCGATATCCCCGTGAACAAAGATGTGATTTTTATTAGCCTGAATAGATTTAAGATTTTCTAAGTTTCCGGAATAAGTGAGTTTATCTAAGTTGATAACAGTGTCGCCGCCCAGAACTCTTTGCAATACAAAGCAAGAGCCGATAAACCCTGCTCCGCCCGTAACTAATAGTGTTTTAGCCATAATCTAATGTTTTAATCTTTGGAAAACGCTTTCTAAAAAACTTTTAATACCGATTTGCTTTACGGAAAGAAAAGCTCTCCTGCCTAACGGAACTATGCTAGGCAGTCTTAAGGGCACTATTCTACTGTCATGCCGCCCGTTTTTCTTAAGTTCGTCATACAAGGCTTTTCTAAAGTACGAATACTCTTGCAAATAAGTTTTTAACCCTGCTTTTTTACTGTTTTGACTGTCAGAATGAAGTCTCCAATGAGTTAATTTGTCGGAGCAGTAACTTACTCTGGCATCTTGCGACATTTGAGCCCAGACGAACCAATCAGTCCAACCACGGACCGGAGTCTTCCAATTTACTCTTTGCGCCAAACTTTTTCGAAACATGACGGCAGAGAAAGTCGGGAAAACATTTTCCCACATCATTAAATCGGAAACTTGGAAAGGAGTCTTTTTTCTTTGCCTAAAATTCAATTGAGTCATCACTCGTGGTACATAACCTCGAAACCAGCTGTCTGAGTCAGCATTCATTAATATGGGATTAAGATCATTAACGAGGATGGATACTTCTTGAGAGATTAATTCAATCCTTCTTTCAAGACAATCATGGCGCCAAAGATCATCTGCTTCTAATATACAAATCCACTCACCTTTGCTTTTGTTTATCCCTAGTTGGATAGTTTCCGAAAGCCCTTTATTTTGTCTGTGTTTATGAGAAAATAGCTGTATTCTTTCGTCCCGTTGAGCAACCTCTTCCACAAATTGGTAGACTTCAAGCTTAGAACCGTCATCAACAATTATTATTTCGAAGTCTTTAAATGTTTGGGAAAGGACACTGTCGACAGCATCTTCTAAGTACTCTCGATAATTGTAACTAGGTATAATGACAGAGACTAGCATCGTTTTCAAAGAATTTTAGTAAATATACTATTTTAATGAGTTTAATTTTTTTTGGGAAAGGCCTAAGAGACGTCTCCGCATCCTTAAGCCTTATTAAGTTGCCAGCTTACCTGGCATATTGTGACATCAGACAAAGATATCGGAGATCTTCTTTAGGACCTTTTTGGATTACCATTTCCATGGGAATCACTATCGCCTGCATTGGTGTCATCTTCGGGAATCTATTTAAATCCCCCATGGAAGAATTTTTTCCCTTTTTGACGATCGGTTTGATCTTATGGGGATTCATTTCAACCGTATTGACTGAATCTACTACGGTATTTCCTTCATCTGAAGGAATTATTCGCCAATTACCAATTCCCTTATTCAGTCATATACTTCGCATGATAATAAGGAACCTCAACATCCTCGCCCATAATATGTTTGTTGTCCCAGTTGTGTATATATGCGTAGGAAAAGGAGTAAATTGGGATATTCTTTTTTTTATCCCTGGATTTGTCCTTCTTTTAATCAATTTAGGATGGATGTCATTATTCCTTGCAATTGTTTGTGCAAGATTTAGAGACTTAACGCAGATCATGGCGAGTGTTCTCCAAATCTTCTTCTACGTCACCCCTATTATTTGGATGCCGAACCTGTTGCCTGCTAGAAGTGCAATGATGCTCCTAGAACCAAATCCTTTTTACCAACTTTTAACAATAGTCCGTGATCCTCTTCTTGGCTGTCCTCCTTCAATTTCAAGTTACGTTTACACTTTGACGCTCGCTTTTCTGGGATGGATAATCACAATTGTTTTTTTCAATAAGTATAGGGATCGTATAGCCTATTGGCTTTAACATATATGGCTCACATTCAACTCTCCAATATTTCGATAGACATTCCAGTCTATAACTCTCAAGGTCGCTCCTTAAAAAAGACAATGATGGGTTTCGCGACTGGTGGAAGGATCGGACTAACAGAAAAAGGGAGAACTGTTGTCAGGTCGCTGGATAATATTTCTTTATGTATAAATGGTAATGAAAGAGTAGGGTTAATAGGCCACAATGGAGCCGGGAAAAGCACTCTTCTTAGAGTGCTTAGTGGAGTTTATGCCCCCAGTTGCGGCACCTCGAAAATTGAAGGGAAGGTTGGCTCTCTAATAGATATTTCTTTAGGGATTGATACTGAAGCAACCGGACTTGAAAACATTTATCTAAGAGCAGCATTGCTGGGTATCCCAAAAAAGAAGATTAACGATGAGCTTAGAAACATAATTGAATTTTCCGAGCTTGGTGAATTCATCAGGATGCCTGTTAGAACTTACTCGTCTGGAATGCATTTACGGCTTGCGTTTGCAGTCTCAACAATGATCGAACCTGAAATCTTGATTATGGACGAATGGCTATCTGTTGGGGATAAAAACTTTCAACAAAAAGCTGAGAAACGATTAAGTGAATTAGTTGATCGATCGAATATTTTAATCCTTGCAAGTCATTCTCGAGAGTTAATCGAAAAGTGTTGCTCTCGTGTAATTTGGCTAGAGCATGGGACTGTCAAAATGGACGGCGCCCCCTCAGAAGTATGCGAAGCATATTTTTCTTCGACTCTTCCCTAGTCTCTGGAAGTATGTTTAAAGCGAATTGGATTCCTCTTCCGTCACTAATTCGAAATAGGATGTTTTAAACAGGAAGCTAAGGCTGCAAACTAAACGTTTAATTGACATTGTCCACATATCCCGCACTACCATTTTGTGACCAAGTAATTTCAGTTTTACAAATTCTAGCCGGATTGCCAGATAAAATTACTCCAGAGTTCTGAAGAGGAGAATCATTTTTAGTCCCAAATTGCTTAAGGCTACCTGACGTTACAACGGCACCCCACCCTACGATTGAATCTTGAGGGATATGTACGTTTTTCAAAATAGTTGAGTTAGCCCCCAACCAACAATGTTCTTCTATAACAACATCACGCACCTTGTTTATAATTTTATTTGTTCGTTTGTCTAAAATGGGATGCCCATCAGTGTTATAAATAGTTATCCCAAAAGACAACATGCAACGTGATCCCAACGAAACCTTAGTATTGGAATTGTAGGTGATAATGACACATCCCTCAATAGAGACGTCTGAACCAAGTTCGACTTTCACGTTTCTAACTTTTCCAAAATTAGGATGATTTTGCCCAACACAAATAGTTAAGTATTGAGATACCCAAAGACGATCTGAAAGAACAACTGAACAATCCTCACCGTAGAGGTTAATAGAAATTTTACCAGTTATGCCTGGGAGCAATTTGCCAATTTCTACTAAGTTATTACTTCCCTGGACATTTATATCCAGGAACGCTGAGTCACTCTCAAAATAAATCACCCTATTACCATCCGGAAGTGATTTCTCAACCTTTTCATTTGTTTCTATTTTAGGAGATGTGTATTGAGTAGATTCTTTCTTCTCATAGAATGCATCTTTAACTTTAAACAATATTTTTTTTAAGAAAAAAATCCCTTTAGTCAAATTGAAAGAAATGACCGAACAGGGGGGGGGGTAGATTATTAAAAAAACGGAACATAATGACCTTTTAGTTCTTTGATAAAAATTTTTCCTAAAAACAATTCTATCTGACCAATAATATCAATTCGTAGAACATTTTACGCAGCGAGGAGATTGAAGAGAAATTGAAACTTTTTTCTCTCCTTGAAATTTAAAAATCATCCCCCCAATTTGTAAAAATCAAAAATTTCTTTTTTTATTGTTTTTTTAAGCTCCGGGTGCATTTCGAAATCTATTTTTTTTATAGTGCCATTATCATTATGAAAAATATCAAAACCAATTGCACTGTAGTTTGCAAATTTACTTTTTTTATGACTAAAGAGAGAATTTCCGAGAAAATGAGTTTCGATGCTTTTTTTAGGTTCAATGAGATCCAAAATTGTTGGAGCCAGTGAAAGAGAATTTAAATAGGAGGCGTCAATTTCCTGTTCAGGAATGTTTTTGCCATAAATAATTAAAGGAATTTGACCAAGAAATATACTTTTATTCAATCGGAAAGTTTTATTAAATTCTTTGGTGGGAAATGTGGAATGATCTGAAGTAACGATAAGTACGGTATTATCGAAAAGAGGACTATTTTCAAATTTTTTAATAAATTCTCCCAACCAATAGTCAGAGTTATAGAACTTATTAAGGTAGGGATTTTTACCGTCTTTATATTTCTTATCGGGGGAATCCATTCCGTGATGTGTTCCCCAAACATAGCTACTAAAGAAAAATTTCAGCTTTTCTCTTTCATAATGTTCGGCTAATTTGAAAATCTCTTCGAAAGTCTCTTTGTCAGTTGCATTTTGATTCTCAGCAAAATCTTCCGATCCATAAGAATGTTTAAACTTCAGGCAATTAAGAAAATTTAAGAGGGCTTCTTCCCTTGAATGAGGAGAAAGAAAAATTGTTGTATACCCAAGGTCGTTCAATATGCTTGGGATTGATTCAACCGTTCGGGAACAAAAATTTTGTCTTGTCTCAGCTGAACTCACCTGCCCTATGCCATTATTTGCTTCAGTGTATCCTTGAGCAAGTTGAAAGCCTGAAATAAGTTGTCCTCTAATTCCTCTAAAAGTGGCGGCAGTATGAGAATAATAATTTTTGAATGCTGTGCCCGAGCTTCGGAGTCTTTCTAAATTAGGTGTCAGTCTAGGGCCAATCACTTCATTACTAAATCCTTCTAAGAAAATTAGGATGATATTTTTACCCTCAATATTAAAGGATTTGTTTGGAGAAGCTACAAAAATTTTCTTAAAGTTTTTACTCAACTGCTCTGCTGATTTGTCAGATGAATTTGATTGGAAGGTTAACTCTTTTGCTACCACAGTTAAAGTCTTAAAAAAATCATGAATAGGAAGAGCGACGATACATACTTCCAAAACTACAAAAGAAAAAAATAATAGGAGCTGTGTCTTGCTTGATTTTAATTTCCCAAAGAAAAAAGAAGATGTAATTAATAAAAACCAGGTAAGTGAGGCAAGAACAATGCTCAAAAGACTTTTAATTCCTAAAGATTGATATGAACCTAAGTTTGTTACTGTAAGAGGGATGATGTAATTGTTTGTAGAAAAAAAGCTAGCAAATTGCAATGTATTAATTATGGCTAGTAATAAACAAATCAAATTTAACGAGTTATTTTTAAAAGAAATTAAAAGAGATATGCAGACAAATTCAACAAGTATACAAAGAGATTTTTCAGAAAAAAGCTCTGTTAACCCACATGTTAGGGAAATAATCGCAATACCCCCCCCCTAAGGTTACTAATAATCTTATAAAATTATGAAGATAACGATTTTGGTTCATCTCTAGTTAAATAAATTGAAAAGAAATTCCCTACAGCAAAAAAGATGTGAGGGAAAATATTTAAACCCAAAGCAATAGCTAAATGCAATTATGGAGGAAAATAACTCCCGATAAGGCTCCTCTCAGAGCTAGAAGGAGTGTAGCACTCTCTTTCTTTAGAAAGTTTTTCAAACGTTTGAATGTACCAGGCCTTTCAATTCTTTTTCTGCTGATTGTATTGCTTCAGAATATATTTTAGAATTTTCTTGCTTCCAAAGCGTAGAGGTTAAATCAGGATCTTGCTCAACCAAAAATGGAATACTTACTAAAAAGTCAGAAAGATTGCTTTCCATATAGCGGTCAATAGTGTTCTTTTGAACATCTAGTTGCGATATATCCCATCTACTTAGAAGATCAAGGGCCTTAGGCGAGTATATTGTGTAGACTAAGCCAACTGCGTGGTTAAGGAGGAGCAGCTCTTCTCCGTCAATTAGAAAATGGCTTTTAAGTTTAAGTGACTTATTAACATCTGATATTAATCCACAATATACTTGCCAGTTGTTGTTGTTCGAAAGATACCTCTCAATTATGTTAAGTCTTACCTGAAAATCTGAAGCAAAAACTACATCGTCTTCACAAATATGAAGAAGTTTGTAAGGCTGATGTTTATAAAGCGAGTACATGAATTTATAACTCATTCCACATCCAACCCATCCTAAGGAATGTCTTAATCCTGGAAAAAAAGAATAGCTTTGGCCTTCTGGTTGCCTTAGAAAGTTCTGCCTTCTCTCTACACTTTCCGGGAGAGATAAACAAATCTTATTATTCTCTACCGGAAAGTTAGAAATGAACTTATCCATAAAACATTGGAAGTCTATGATGTCTTGTGATAGCAAGAAGCGAAAAAGGTAAAACTCAAACCAAGAGAATTGCGAAACCAAAGATTCACTGTTTGTTGAATCCTTGTTTTTTAGACTCTCTTTAATCTTAGTTATTAGATCTCCGATGTCATCCTTCTTTGCAAAAGTAACAACATCTTTAAAAAACAAATCCTCTTTACTTTGCGTATCTTCAGAAACAACAGAAAGCCCTAAACCTAATGCTTCTATTAGTCTAGTAGATTCAAGTTCTGCGTTGGGGTAGTAATGAATGTTAATAACTAATTTGGCGGAATAGAGCTTTTTATGGAGGTCCTCGCCGAAACAATCCGTCACTACCAAAACTGAAAAGTGTTTCTTTAATTCTTCCAGAATTTTTTTTCTTCTTTCATTGAGACAGCCATAAAAAACTAGGTCATATTTACAAGAAACTTGATGGATAGATTTTGAAAAAAGAAAATTAGAAGGAGTAATTGGGAGATAGTACAATCGACTAAATGATATTCCCCTCTCCAAAAGATAATTTAAATTGTTCTCTGCGAATTCAAATACAAATGTTGCGTTCTTTAATAAATCAAAGTATTCTGAATTAAACCAGCTGGATTCTTTTTGCTCCAATTGGAATGCAATAAATTGTGTCGGAAGTTTCTTAAATATTTGAGGGGCAAGAACTATAGGAATAGTATTTTTCGAGATAGAAGCAAACTCTTCCTCATTTGAAGTCACTTCACAAGCTAAGCCTACCTTATAAAGTGAATCTTTAAGCATTAGAGCGAGAGGCATTGAATGTAAAGGAGTGAGAATAGAAAATTTTCTCAACTTGCTATTGAATTCGTTTTCATAAGAGGTGAGATTGTTCTTCAAATAATGAGAGAGAGTATCTCTGATCCCATTCCTTTGGCATTTACGAACAAATTTTACGGCTTTTACCGGGTTCAAAAAAAAAAGTACTAACCCCTCTTAAGGTTTTTTGAATTATTTCGTATTTTCTCATAAATATTAAAAACTAAAAGAGACTGGTTGGTTTAAAAAATCGGTTCCTATACTTCAATTTCCAGTCTCATCATTGTTTAATACATCAATAGGACTATTCAGGTTTAATAATGACTACTCAAAAAATTCAAATTTTTGGCATCGAAAACTAACAAAATATTTAGAAGCGAGAATAAGATCGTGAACCCAATGATTTTAAAATAATTAAATTCTCTTCCCTGACAGTTAGTACCTTTTACCTCATGAAACTTCAGGTAAGTCTAGTTGCCTTGAATGCTGCTTTCTAATAACACTTAAGTTCATTCTCATAACGTTCGAGAAATTCCCCCATGTCTCTTTCTGACCTATCATTATTCGTAAACTTTCTGACTTCTTTTTCCCCAACTTTCACTAACTTACGATAGAGCTCGGTATCATTAGTTAATTTTTTTATCATCGGAACTATTCCTTGTAACATATTTTCATAGTCTTTGAAAACTGTAGAGGGACATTCAAAACTTTGAGGAAAAAATATTCGATTGAATACGCTAAAGGAAATGGTTCCGCTCAAGTATGGCTCAATAAAATAACCATCGTATCCTTCACCAAAAGTTATAACAAAGAAGGCTTCAGCAATTTCCGCTTTATACTTCTCCAAAGTCATGTTCTTAATTTCTTTTAGCTCGAAGTCAGGACACTCCGCTCTGATTCTTCCTATTATTTTTTCTTTAAATGGATGGTGATCGGGAGAGTACAAAATTTTTTTTCTTTTTTCATAAAAAGGAATTGGATGAAATTCTGGCAGAAATGGAGTTAACAAATAAATGTTTGTTCGGTACTCTTTTTCTTTACTCTCAGTACAATACTTTTCGTGAGCCGCTGTAATAGTTAGTCTTCCATTGCAAAGAGTTCTTAATCTTTCTATCCACAGATTTGAGGGCATAAGTACATCAGACTGATTAAGAATATTAATTCTCAGTTCTTTTCTGCTCCATAACCACTCTTCCATCTTTACAGTTAGACTACTTAGAAATATTGGAATGAACACCTCAGGGATATTAAGTTGGACCTTTTGTGGAAAGCAAGTTTCAATGAGTAAATTAAAATCTAGAAAGTCTGTGCCGTAATTAAAATAGTCATTGTTTATTGTTGCGTTTTGGAAAGGTACCCCACATTGAACTACATTTTCGTACCCTTTATTTCTCAAATATGTTGCAAACCTGTTAATGGATAACATGCCCCCGGAAACTGTATTTCTTGAGAAATTGAAAAATATCATTAAATTATCCATATCCTTATATTTAAGAATTTTTTCTTGTTGATCCTTTTTATAGTCTTTTATATGGTTCGGCAAGTAGCTATCTTCCTCTGGCATGGGTAGCAAGACAAATCTAAAATTGTTTTTTGACCCTTTTCTCTTAAACAAATAAGAAAGGCCCCTTTTGGCATAACTAAAACACGGAGGATAAAAAAAACGTAATTTATTAATGACACCTGAGCGCCCTGAATAATCTCTCCACAAGGTTTGTAAAGCATAATGAAATGGCACAGGAAGAAGAAGGTGCAGAGCTTTCTTAGGCTTATCTTTTTGATAAGCCGGTAAAGAAGCTTTTTTTTTCACATTTCGTTCTTCTTTTATATCTTTGACAAGATTTATAAAAGGAAAATCACAATACTTCTCAACCGATGCGGCCAATAATTCTATATTCTTCTCCCCTCCAATATTATCTATAAAAATACGAACTTTCAAAAGAGGAAAGTTCTTCTTGATCAAGTTCAGACTTTCAAGCATATAAGTGCTAGAAAATCTATAGATATTCGGAAGGTAAGTATCTCCTTTGAACCCTTTATAGTGCAAAAGCTGGGTCAAACCATATTCACAGAAGAGGCACACATCGTTCCGATCCGAAAATCTATTGCAATCCATAAAAAAAGATCTTACTGCTGGATCAGTCAAACATCTTTTACGAAATACAAGGAAGTAACTTCCAAGACAAAAAGTGGAAGAAATGATGGAAGAATTCCAGTATTCCTGAAAGTTAAAAACTTGTTTTGTATTATTTTCATCAGTTCCCAGGAGAGCCCAAAAATCTAAATCTTCTTTTCTCTCAAAGTGAGAAAACACCTTAGATAAACTGTTCACACAGAGACAAGAGTCATTTGCAAAAACGACCTCATCATAGTTCTTCAACTCCTCCCATCCAACTATTTTTTGTGCAAGGAGGCTATAGGAGCCGAAATCGTATTTCCCGTGAGATATATTAGCGGCCTTTTTTACAAGCCCCTTTAATTTGTCCAACTCTCCTTTCTCTAATTGTCCGTCACAAAGATAAAAAATCTCGCAATAGTTAGATAATTCTCGTAGATAATTGAAAACATAGCCACTAATCCATTTCGTTGGATTGAAGCCTGCAAATAAACAAGCTCTTCTCAATTTAACTTCTCCAGTCCATTAAAAACTCAATCCCTTCTACATCAAAGACTGGGATCGATAGGCTCTTTCTAACATCTTCTCTTTCATGCCAAGAATTATCAACAAATATGGAGTTACTATTCGAAATCAACTGTGATTTCTTTTGGTTATTTGTTATATGAATTATTTTTGCAAAAATTGAGGGACAAATTGAATACTTCTTTAATGTATCACTTACCGATTCTTCGTGTCTTGTTATCAAAAAAATTTTTTTTCTTTCATTGATACATTGATATAGAAACCACATAGCTTTTAGATTAATTTTACCCCCTACGATTATCGTGTCGTCTAGATCGATATACACATTTTCGAAAGTGATTCCTAATTTATACCTCCTAATTAGTGAGCTGTCCATTGAAACCGAATAATTTTGTGCGCATACACTTACCTTTTTCCCTGTTAAAATATAAACAGTAGCCAGAGGTAGATTAGCCCCCGAAGCTCTTGTTACAGCCATACTTCCAGCACATCGCACTGAAATCTCCAATAACTTCCATCTGTTGTTCGAATCTAATTTAATTTGGAACCACCAAAGCCCCCTGAAAAATAACTTGGCGTTAATTCTTTGAGCGATTTTTGATATTTCTTGAGTCAAAGGGTAAAGGTGCGCTGCAACCGAGATCCCAGCCATAGTTCTATCTCGGGATCTGGGGGAAATAAAAATTAGTTTTCCATCATAATCGGTCAGACAGTCAACAGTTAATTCAATCCCAGGTAAATATTCTGTCATCACAAAATCATTAAGATCTAAAGTAGAAATTTCCTTAGGATTCTTAACGATTCTTGCTCCTTGGGAACCCTGTCCATCCTTTGGTTTTATAAAAAAAATTTTATCATCCGGAGGAAGCTCATAAACGACAGGACAGAAATCTTCCTCTTTGAATACTTCATAAGTTTTACGTTTATCTCTACAAATCGAGGCAGTTTCTAAATCTGATCCTACAACCTTACACGATATCTTATCCTTGTTCTCCGCAAAAAATAAGGCCACAGAATCGTGAGTTGGAAATACTACATCTATCTTTTCTTCTAATAATAATTTATTGAATTCTTCAAGGAAATTGGCTTCAAATATGTTTGGAAGACCGCTAACATAATTATCAAAAACGTAAGGGCCATGTCTATCTACAGACGAAGCACCTATTACTTTTACATTGACGCATCCGGAAAGAGCGTCATGCAGTTCCAAAGAATTAACTTCTCCCGCTGGAAAAATCAATACATTAATTGTCTCACTCATATATTACCTTTAGGATTTTTTCCATTTCTTTTATTGAATAACGAGAATCAATGGGCAGAGGAAAAAGATACTCAGCCAAGTACTTAGAGAGCTCGCTCTTCATACATTCTACTTCTGGGACCATTGGCCAATAACGCGGCACATAAATTCGTTCCTTTAGAAGCTTTTCTCTTAACCCTGGTTTACAGCAAAGAAACGGATAGGCTAAGGGTATTGATACCAGAGAACCAGAACCTCCTATTGCCTCAATCGAAAGGTCGTTGGTATTTTTCAAATATTTGTGAAGATAATTAAAATTGTTACGCCGACTTTCTTTAACAACTTTGTAATCAAAAATCCTCATTAAATTGTTAGCTATCTTGGATATTTTCCCTTCTTCAAGGACCTCTATTCTTTTTTCATTCTCCAAAAATAACTTATAACCTTCCTGATCTTTTCTTTCCGCTTTTAAGAATAAGTGATTAAGATTTTTAATTGAGCTAGTACAGGGCAAAGTTGAATACTTGTCTTCCAGATGAAATGATGAAAGAAGGATTCCGCCGTCAGGTAAAGGAAGGAATTTCCTAGGGCTATAAACAGCAGGTACTCCGTAAGAAGGAGAAAAGAAAGCCTGAGCGTTGTCAATAATAATATTACTGTTGTTTTTTACAAATTTTTCTATGAAACGATCTTTTAAACCAAAGTAATTATTTACAATCATCGGCAATTCAGGTGAAAAATTCAGAGGTTCAAAGTTAGAATTAATCTCGTAACCAACAGGTTCTATGTTTGCTTTTTTTATAGTCTCCCAAACAGCGGGACAAGTGTAATTTGGGACCTGAATTGCTTGCCCTTTTAATGTATTCTTTAGCAAGAACAATAAAGCATTCCTTCCGGAATTAAAAAACAGGCCCTCCTTAAAATTTAAAAAAGATGGGCTCGAGCCAGAAAAGTCGACAAAACCACCAATTCCTTTGTCACTTGATTTTTCAAACAAGCTCATAGTCTTCCAATCTTCTAATTACTTCTTCTTTGGAGTTAAACATCAATATATCTAAGATTGATAAATTAGGAACAAAGCTATTCTTAAACTGCTTATAGCTATGCTGATTTCCTTTCAAAAAAAACAATTCCAATCCTTGATCTTTAAATTTTTCTTTTTCATACAAAGTTCTCCCTCCTATAGCATTAATATACGTACTTGCATTTAGCCTTTTGCAGATATCAATTATTTTCTCCTGACCTGCCAAAGTATCGTCCTTCGTCAAAGAGGAAGACAAGATGATAGGAGTTTGAATATTTAAATAAGAGGAAACATTTCTTATTTGCCTCACCAAAGGATAAACAATGTTTGGTTCAGTAGAAAGGAAAAAATCTTCGACCAGAGGAAAGACATCTTTAAAAAAAGGGGCTTTCTTGTAGGCCATTTGTACCGTTTTTAGAAGTTTAGAAGACGTTTTACAATCGTTTATACGCTCTATTTCATTAATTTTTTTAAATGAAGAAGCCTTAGATAATGGAACTGTAAATATCGAGGGGCTACCATTTACAAGTATTGAATTACGATTTATATAACCGTTTTTTATGTAAGTTACATCGTCATAAACAACAAACAAATCAACAGCTTTTATTAGTTGCCAATAAGGCAAATAGGGGAAGAAATAGGGTTGCATTACTCCGAGTTTCATAATTAGCCTACAATAATTTTAGCTATTTGAATTGCGCTCTTTTCATCTAGGTCTGGGAAAAGAGGCAAACAAGCTATCCTTTTTGAGATGTCCTCCGAATTAGGACATTCAAATTTTTTCTCAAGGTAAGGAAGTTTATTTAAACTTGGAAAGAAGTACCTTCTCGGAAATATGCCCTTTTCGTTGAGCCTTTGAAAAACATTCAAAAGATCCTGCTCGCTATCAAAAAGAACTGGATAATAAGAATAGTTATAATCAAGTCCTGATTGATTCTGAGGTCGGCCCAATCTTCCTCTTAACTTTTCATCATATATCTCCGATAGCTTTTTCCTTTTAGCTATCAATTTAGGCAGTTCCGGAAAAAGCTCTATTCCCATTGCAGCATTGAATTCACTTTGTTTTCCATTGATGCCTAGGGTAAAATGTTCGTCACCATAATGCCCAAATCGTTTGATCAAATCTAGTTTTTCACTTAGCTCATTATTCTGTGTGACTATAGCCCCACCCTCTATTGTATGGAACAATTTCGTCGCATGAAAGGAAAGGGTTGAAACATCCCCGAAAGATGCAAGCGAATTATGCTTATACGAGGAGCCAAACGCATGAGCAGCATCATAAATAACTTTTAGATTATTTTCTTTTGCTATTTTATTGATTTTCTCTATTTCACAAGCATAACCAAAAACATGAACCGGCATAATTGCCTTTGTCTCAGGAGTGATGGCCTCTTGTATTTTTTCCGGGTCTAGGGTGAAGTTATTTATTTCAATATCTACAAAAACTGGTTTACACCTTTGCCATAAAATTGCCGAGGTAGTTGCAACATAAGAAAACGGAGTGGTGATAACTTCTCCACCTCGTATCCCAAGTCCTTCAAGTGCCAATTGCAATGCGATTGTCCCATTAGTTACGTAGTGAAAATGGTCTACACCTAAATAATTCTTGATTTTGCCCTCAAGTTCTAGTACTTCTGGCCCTTGATTAGTTAAAACTTCTCTCTCAAATATTTTTCGAACCCTCAGTAAGAAAGAATCAATATTTGGCAAAGCAGGCTTCGTTACATAGATAGCCACAACAAGCTCCTTCAAATGGAAATTCGTACATTCTATACCAATCCACTATTGCTTCTTGACTTGCCCACAGCGTACGCGAAGAATAATTTATATCTCAGATAAAACGCTGGACACCGCCAATACTTTCGACGGCGATTCCCCGCTTTCTGCACTTAGTTTGCAGGTCTGAAATACACACGAATTTTAAAGGATAACTGCGTTTTTCCCAGTATGACAAAAAGCGGGGATCCAAAAGAGAGCCCCGTTGCTGAGCGAGTAAATGGCATCATAAAAAAGGAAATTATTGGGGAACAAAATCTTGGAAGTTTCCCAGAAGCCTTAAAAAAGTGGCAGATGCAGTGAATTTTTATAGCCGAGAAAAACCACATCTAAATTGCGGAATGCTAACTCCAGACGAGGTTACCCATTGTCCGTCTCTGCTTCACAAGAAACGGGAAAGTGCTCGTGAAGATTCCTTGAAGAGCTTAGTCTCCACGGATGTGTAATCGGCCTTCGTCGGATTTCGGCTTTACGCTACGCTTCAAGCCGAAACCCGGCGAAGCTCAACTTAAGACTAAGAAAAGTTGACATAGAATTCAAAGAGAGGTAAACCCAAAGTCAACCTTAAGCAGTAATAGGCAAGCTAAGTCAACAAAAAACTGTTTTTACACTAAAGGAGAGTCAACCAATTTCAGGAAGGGACTCAAACTCTAGGTTCATTAGGTTCAATCATTAAAAGTATCCTCCAAATTTTCTGGTGTTATCCGAAATATCCTATTTTTAGCTAAGTAAACAAAAGCCTTTCTTAGTTTTCGAGGATATAAAACAGTCCGTAAGAAGGCCCGGATTATAAATTACAGTTCATTTAGAAATCAGAAATTTGACCGCTCAAGCCGTTATTGGAGGAAAAACAAATTTCAGGATGATCCTTGCCAGCCAAGGAACAAGATTGAGTCTTACTATCTAAATTGCCAAACACCGCTAGCGAGTGATTTACCCTAGGACTTTTCTCTTCCCTGTTGAGTATTTTAGATTCTCTAACCATCTTACGGTTAAACATTTTGCCGGAATTCGTTTTGCAATATTTCCCTTCCTCTTCTCCAACCTCTGAAAAATCCATTGTCAACCCGTTTGAAAAGCAAAAGTTCGTAAAAATACCCGCTACTCCATTACCCCTTTATCAATATCATTTAACTTACCAAAATAATGAGTGGCTCCCAAGGTATATATACAATTTATACTTTCAGATAAGTTTTCATTTTTTCTGCATACAACCGCAAATCACCTTGAGTAGGTCGTCTTTTTTTAATTTTTTGATTCCTGTACAGTTCGCAGCCAATGGTTGTCGACCCTCATCGACCGGCTCCGAGAAAAACCGTTAAGAATTTTCTGTTTTCTCAAAAGCCCATCTTCGGATGGTTCATCAATTCACCAATCGGCGGATTCCCTTTCCGCTGTGCGGTAACAGAACGCCGAATTTTTAAGGATTTTTAATCATGCAAAATTCATTCCAACCTTCTGATGAGTTTCAGCAGCTTGTTAAAGCTCAGCTCAAAGGAAACTGGAAAAGCGTTCTGGAGCAGCATTTAGGAGAAGAAGTATTAGCTAAACCGAATCAGCCTTGTCCATTCTGCGGAGGCAGCGATCGTTTCTCTTTTACTGACAAGTTCGGCAACGGAGATTGTTATTGCCGCCATTGCGGTCATCGAGACGGCATTAAAGTGATTATGGATTTAACCCATAAGAACTTCTCCGAAGTAATCGTTTCATTGGGACTCCAACTTGGAATCTCGGCGGAAGTTTCTTCAGAAGCAAAGCCGAAAAAAGCCAAGTCACGTAAAACTTTTACCTCGAAAGACTTATGGAATTTAGGATCTCCGATTGAAAAAGATACGTCCGCGGATCGTTATCTTTCTTCAAGAGGATTAAATGGCCGAAACTTCCAATCACTTCGTTTCTTTGATCATTTGCGTTACTCAGAAAAGTCTAAAGACGGATCTTCCTGGGAAGAGAAATACTATGAAGGTATCCTCTGCCGGATAGATTCTTCAGAAGAAGAATGCTTCAACATTCTTCGGATTTACGTAGACAACGGACAAAAAGCCAAAGTCAAGGCTCCAAAGAAAGTCTTTGGTAAAGAAATCTCCGGCGGCTTCATCAAGCTCGGAGAAATCAATTCTAACGACGGCAAGCTTGGATTAGCAGAAGGAGTTGAGACGGCAATGTCTGCAGGTATTCTTCACGGAATGCCGGTGTGGTCGGTTATCTCGGCCTTCAACTTTAAAAACTTCGTCCCTCCTGAAGGAGTTAAGGAATTGATTATCTTCGCTGATAACGATTCCAACTTCGTCGGACAGAAAGAAGCGTTCACCGCGGCTTCTGTCCTTGCTCAAAAATACAGGTCTTTGAAGATCTCGGTCGTCATCCCGCCTGAAGTTAATTCAGATTGGAATGATGTACTTCTCTCTTCAAAGCGATAGTTCAAACTTCGTTTGAAATACCCAAGCTCCTCTGAGAGCTTCGTCACATAGACAAAGCTGCGCCTGCAGTATCAGAGAACCCGTGTTCGTAAGAACACAAAAAAATTCGTGAAAGACGCTAGACGGCTTTCTTTCTTATCCCTCCGGGGCTTACGCCCCGGTCACATGGGGTGCCCCTTTTTAATTTTCTTTACTAAGGAGTTATCTCATGTTGAATATGGTTTATGACAAAGAAGTCGCCATGACTGAATTTGGTTTGCGCAAGCCGGGCTCTGTCTTGGGATTTTCGAACGGAAATGCGGACCAGTCCGTCTTGGCTCTCATTCCCGAACGTAATCCGCATTATGTCTTTCAGCCTCAGCAGCTCGGCATCATGACGATTTGGTGGGAAGCCGCACCCGATGAACCTTTGTTCATCAGCGGCCCTCACGGTTCAGGCAAAACTAGTTTCGTAAATCAGTTTTGCGCTCGGGTCGGTGCTCCAGTTGTTTCATTAACAGCTCGCTCCCGGCTCGATAGAACCGATCTCATCGGCCACTACATCATTGATAAAGACAAGAGCATGCGCTTTGTCGACGGTCCTTTAACCAGGGCTTGGAGATACGGCATGGTCTTTCTAATCAATGAAATGTCAGCGGCACCTGCTGATCTTTGGCTGTCAGTCAATGAACTTCTTGAAGGTTCGCCTCTGTTTATTGAAGCAACCGGAGAAGTCATCAAGAAGCACCCTCGGGCGCGGATTGTAATGACAGACAATATCAGAGGTATGACCGACGACAGCAGCGGTCTTTATCTTGGAAGACATCTGCAGGATCCGGCAGTAATGGATCGCTGTTGGAAATTAAGGATGGAGTATATCGATGCTTCTGCAGAGATGAAGCTCATTGAGAGCCAAATCCCTGATATAGAAGTCCACGGTATGACTTTGCAAACCTGGAAAAAAGAGTTCGCTCTTCGGCTCAGAAAAGCTGCCGCCAAAGTGCGCGAGGCTTACAACGGAACTCCCGGTGTTCAGCCGATTGAAGCAACCATCTCTACGCGGGTTTTACTGCGCCTCAAAGATCTTCTGATAATTTCAGGAAGTTCCGGGAGACTCAGCGTCAGAGAGGCCCTTAATTGGGCCCTCCGGATTGCACTGACTGAAGCGGTCGATAGAACCAGTGCTTTAACAATCGAAAAAATTGTTGAAGCGGAACTCGGCGATATCTGCACGCATCTGGCAGCGCCTTAATTTCTTCGGAAGCCTTTTAGGCTTCCGAGAGACTGCATACGAATTTCACTTCCGGTGAAAGCTTGCAAAAGATTTTCACCACCTCGTTAACGGGGCTTTATGTCCCGTTAACGAGGGCCGTAAGGCCCCTTTTTACCTTAAGGATGGTCTTATGACAAATACTTTATTTGACGGTCTCCTTCATGAGGAGCCAAAGGATGTTGCTTCAACCGATAAAAAGGAAGCAGCAAATTTCAAACAATCGTTAGTGATGGTTTGTTTCCGGATCTCGGTCTGGACGGGAACCACAACGGAACAATTATCTGTTGAGGATGGCTCTGAGAGCATACTCCGCAAAAGAATTGTTCCTAGCGAGATTTTGAAACCGTTTACGGATTTGCGTAATAGGGCCAAACGGTTCTGCAAGCAGCACGGCGAAACATATCTCAACGGATATGTAATGCCGGCTGATTGCGCCCGGATGGCTTTGGATGAGTTAAAGGAAATCAGAGCGTCGTTTATTAAACAGCGGGATGAACACTTTGCTCATGCATACGAAAAAATGCGGGAGGCACGGGCTCAAGGAATTATTCCTCGGGGCTGTTCGGATCTGGTATCCGTCCCTTCCCTCAAATATGTCCTTGGGCATATTCGTTTCAACTATGACGCATTTTCTCTGGCAAGTTTTAAACACGGACATTCTTCTTCGTATGAATCTTTCCTCACTGACTTCTGTCAGCGGATGTCAAACGAAGCTCAGGATATCGAGACTTTGCTGAAGGATTCTCTTGAGATTCCGGATGCCCTGCTCTACCGGTGTTTAGAACTGAGCGAAAAGCTTGATACATGGAGGCGTTCCCACCCTGACATCGGTACTGCCGCTGTCAAATTAAAGGGTGCCTACATCGTAACTGCCCAGAGACCTAAGGCTATGCAAACTTCTGAAAGGATTATTGATGCGCTGGATTCGATTACTCGTCTGGAATCAATTGATTTTTTCGGCAAGGGCCAATGTCCTGCAGAGGACACCGCAAACGGAAGAGTGCAGGTCAATGTTCACGGCATGGATATACCTTCTTTTCAATCGGATTCGACTGAGCCGGCAGGCAATACTGGCCAAGAGAACACCGATGACTGTCCGGCAATAGCCGAGACAGCACTTACCTCAGAAGCAAATTCTGCTTCTCAAGTCTTTGCTTTGAGAAATGCTTCAGAGGGAAATGACTCTTCATCTTTGGGAAAAGATGAAGAGCCCGTGAAGAAATGGACGTGTTCCGTGGATTCTGTCTTAGCACGAGGCCGAAGCCTCTTTATTGGTTAACAACGCTCTGAAGCGGATTCCGGAGAAGATTTTCTTCTCCGGGTCATCTTCGAAGGAGAATTCTAATGGCTATTGATAAAAACTTTTTAACTCTTGCAGAGATTCAAAACAGCATTGCAAATTTTACCGGTGTGAATGCCAATAAACCGGTCAATCTAAATTTCGGGGCGGAACACGCTTCTACAGACGGCAATACGATTCACCTGCCTAATGTAGATCCGAAAGACGCTGCAGCCACAACCATTCTGTTCGGTCATGCAGTTCATGAAATTGCTCATGTACTGTATTCCGAGTTTGAATGCTTGGAAGACTGTAAATCGTTTAAACCGCTAGTCAATGTTTTAGAAGATATCCGCATTGATAAAGCCATGGCAGACCGCTGCCCGGGTTCTTATCTGATGCGCCGGGATCTGTACGAAACTTTTGCCAAGCTCGGCAAACTTCCTCTCGCAAAAGAAGAAGATTCTCCGCTGAGACTGCTGTGTTTAGCGCTTTACTGGCATTTAGTTGACAAGGTGCATTGTTTTCATTTGGCGGATCTTCCGATTCAGCAAACAGAACAGGTGTTCTGCAAAAAGTATGGACGAGCGCTATTTACTCGTTTATGCACAATGGCAGAACCTGCTGTTAATGCTTCATGCACGGCAGAAATCATTGAGATCGCCCGAAAAATTTTGGCTAAATTTGTTCCTGCCGGATGTCCGAGCGCTCCTAAAGAAATCGCTTCGATGGGAACGAATCCTCGGCTCTCTCCGGTGGAACAGAAATTTGCCGAAAAGAAAGCGGAAAAATTTCTGGAGGCTGCTTTTGAGGATTGTCATGATCTTGATCTTGGCAAGAACTGCGAGCAGTTGTTGGATTCCAAACAATGCGCAGAAGACTTTTCTTCCGAAGAGCCTTACGGCTTTGCCGTATGGACTGTAAAGAGAGATGAATTTATGCGTGAGACTCCTGGAAATTTTCTGGCGGAAGCCAGAGAACTTTGCGGTCTGCATTCCAATAAGCTCAGAAGATTCTTTCAGGCTGAAACGTTAACTGATTCTTTAAGAGGAAGAACAGGAAACTTTATTGACTATCCGGTTCTCAGCCGCATTAATGTGGGTGACAGCCGCGTATTCAAAAAAGAAAATTTTGAGATTCAAGAATCTGCTGCCTGTGCTGTTTTATTAGACAGAAGCGGTTCAATGACTCAAGAGATGCTTGAAAAAGCAAAACTCTGTGCTTATTCCGTAGCAGAAATGTTTGAGTCTTTGGAAGGCTGTGTTTCCTCATGTTATGCCTTTCCCGGCTTAACTAGAAAAACACTGCTGGAAGTTAAAAACTTTAACGATACCTGCAGAAGAACCGTGTCCCGTTTTGCTTCTATCAAAGCATTCGGATTCACGCCCGTCGTTGAGAGTCTCAATACGGCAGCCGTCCAGCTTTCGATGCGCCCTGAGGCAAAGAAAATCATTTTTATCATCACCGACGGACTTTGTCCCGAGGCCGACAGGATAGAAAAGACCGCTTCTCTCCTAGAGAATAAAGGTTTTGAGATTCTTTGCATCAATATCGGCGATGATGTTGAACGCTTGTTTAAGTATCAAGAGACGATCACTGAAGTAAACCAACTTGCTCCTAAAGTCTTTCAGCTCCTAAGTAATTACTGGAGTAAAGAAGACCAAATTAGGCGGCAAAATCTTTCTTAGCTCTTGAATTACCCTAGGGGTAAAGCTAAGCTCTCATAGGTAGTAAAACCCCCAACATACCGTTGGGGCCCCGGGAGTACCGGCCAAGTTAACACCTATGAGAGGTTGCTATGAAAGAAACAAACATTAGTTCTAAAAAGATTTCCTCGAAAACTATTTGCCAACAACCGTTGCCATTTGTTTTTTCGATTAACCGGCTCGCAATCACGATGACGTATATGTTTCAAAAAGACGCCCTGCCACAATCAACTCTGACCCAGTCAGAGCTGATTGAAGCGATGTGCACATTTGCTTATCGTGTGCCATATTCTGTCGTGGCTGCACCGGATATCAAAAAGCGCAAAACCGGAGTTTCTGCCCTGCTTCCTTCCATTGCATTAATTGAAGAGGCCGTTAACGGCATGCTCGCAATGGATGGGAAAAGAATTGTGGCTGCGGAAAAGAGATTGCTCAAATATCTTCCACACTTCAATAGCAAAGATTGTTGGCAAGCGGTTTTGAAATATGTATTTCTTAACGAATTCCATAAAGGAGTCACTGACGATATTGCTTTGAGCAAAAAGCTGTTTGCTCTGCCTAAAGGCCATTTTCAGAGTTTGCAGGATTATGTCCTCAAAAATGAGAAAGTTCCTTTGCCTTATCAACTCGCCGGAGGTTTAAGAAAAAAAGATGAAAGACTGAACCTTAATGGAACAGTTGACGAACATCTTTGGATGGTAGCGTCTTGCAAGTCTTATCGTATAGCGACTCGGCCCATCGTCGAAGAATTTTTTAAAAAATTGAAAACTAAAGAAAAAGACCCGACCTGGGATCACGACATCTTTAAAGAAGTGTTTTCCGATGCCATTACTGATGCCTATGGGAACAAATTGTCGCTTCCTAAAACAACAGAAAATTGGGAAAAATGCATTTATAAAATTGCCGCCAAGTTAAAACTTTTTCCGTCCTATATAACCGAAGGAGAGTGGATAGGAGAGGTCCAAAACGACAAAGAATTCCAAGCAGAAAACACACCTGTGGCATGCAGACAATCCGGACGCAAATGTCACTGCAAAGTGATCCGTTTCTTGTGCGATATCATGACTGTTTTTAAATGGGGGCGCACCAATTTCAGTTTCTGTAAGAGAGACTCGGCCGTTTACACACTTTACTTGACCAAGCATCTTGCGTTTTGGAAACTGAACTTTACCAGAGGTGCCCACAAGAGCCTTAGTTTTCCTATCTACGAATCAGGTGAAAGTCCTCGCTGCATGTTATTGAGGCCGAAAAGAGTTTGTTCATTCTTAATGCATCTCTCCCCAAAGTATGGTTCCCAGAAATATCTTTATTGGTCGTTTGCCAACTTTGCCAAAAATTATCTGGACGATTCAGAACTTGAGAAATTCTCCGAAATAAAAGCCAAAGGGGAACTGGAAGAGACAAACGATACTAAATACAGCCAATACCAAGGTGCCAGCGGCAAACATTTAACTTCTTTCATTTTGAATACTCCTTACCACTGTTAAATACAAATGCTTTCCCCTTCCACCTCCCAGCACATTCACGCAGCGGATTTTGTCCGCCCGCGTCCTTTTTCTGAATTCGTTCAGAAAAATAAGGACCGCTTGAATGTACTTAAGAGAAATTGGCCTTATGGATCCAAGTTCTCAGAGGTACTTCATGTCGTTCGAGAAGTGCAGGCGCACCATCAGCGTCTGCCCCTTCACGAAGCTTCAGATTACGACCATGAAGAAGGAGCAATGCACTCCGCTTTGGATTTAGCTAACGAAGCTCTTGTTCTGCTTAAAGGCATTCCCGTTCATATGGACTTGCCATTGGTAAAAAGAGAAGAACAAAAAGAACGAGTTTTCTTTTCCATTGTCCTTTGCGCTTTATTCAGCAACATTGCCGACGGCGATGTCCGCTACCGCATTGACGGCTTTGATGCGGACGATAACCGCACCACTAAGACACCTTGCCTTCCCTTAGCCCGATTCTTCGAAAAAGATCACGTAAGAGTTCGCCTATGGAAAAAAACAGAGCCGGATTTTCATCTTTATCAGTCTTATGCCTCCCGAATTCTTCACGAAGCAGGAAAGAAAATTCTGGATAAGATTCCTGACCATGAATTTTCCTCTTTGTACGGTTTTGTCTGTGCCTTTGTAGAAAACAGAATGAAGGATGCCCAAAGCCTTGACCCGATTTTATTCGACTGCCTTTTAAGAGCTAAAAAGAAAATCTCGGACAGAAACCATTTATTGAATTCCGGTTATCTGGATGATCGTACGGCTCCGACTCTCAAGAGAGAGCTCTCATTAATTCTTTCGGAACTCTTTAAGAACGAATGGTCTATTGATACGGGCGGAGCCCTGCGCAACAGCATGGTTCTTTTCCATGCAGGCAAAGTTTACCTTCGTTACCCTGAGGCCTTTTCTCACATTGAAGAAAGGCTTGACAGCCGCTGGGCAGATTCTCCTATTCCCATCAACCCGAAGAAGATTCTCTCCTATATGACCAAAAGCCGTATGGTTGAACAAGAATCCAATTCTTTGATGATAAAGCTCAAATTTGTTGAAGAACCGGAACTTCCGGTACAGAAGACTAAGACGGTAACAGTTCAAGCCGATGCCGTTTCCCTTTCCAACCCTTCTCAGTATTTAGCAGAGGGAACCAAAACACGCGAGTATCACGAACAAGACCGTGTAAAGAACAATCTTTCCCGACTGGTTAAAGAAAAAATTCAGTATGGAGAAAAGGATTTAAGTGGACTCGAACAAGAAACCTGTGTCGCCGAATACGATATTTCTTCAAATAGGTCTTCAGATAAACAAACCGAAAGAAGCAAAGGCTTCTCTAAGCTGTTTGATGCGATTTTGCCTGTTCTTAAAAAGGATGCTGATTCAAAGAGCAAAATTAATAAAGACTCCGAGCCGAAATCTCCGGCAGAACTTGCCGTAATTAAGGCCAAACGATCCCGAAAAGATTCTCTAATTAATCAAAAAACGGAAGAAATCAAAACTCAGCTCTCCGATGAGAATGTTTATCCCTACGCTGACAAAAAGGCCGCTGCCACCAAGCCTGCTCCGGGAATACAGACATTAACGAAATCCGAAGATACCGAAGTAGTGCAGCCTTCCCCGAAGGAGCCTTCTCAAGTAGCCGCCATGTCTTCCACCGAACAAGATTCAACTACCAGTGAATCTTCAAATGTAGAGGCTGATAGAGCGACCGAAGTCAACTCTTCTGAGCCTGCAGGCATTTCCTTAGGCAGTCGCTTAAAAGGTTTTGGAAGGAGCTTTACTTCAAAGTTTCAAGGAGTTGTTGCGTCTATCAAGAAGGTTAAGATTTTTGAATTTTCCAAAGAACCTTCTTTAAGTGTGCCGACAGGCGATAATGTCTCAGCTGAAGATGGTATTTACTATGTTGCCCCTACTAAAGCTGCTTCTAAAGACAAAGTTTCTTCTACAGAAGAAATAATGGCTTCTTCAGCAGAGCCGACAGTTCACGAAGCTCCCGAGAATTCTTCCGAAACCAAGGTTTCTCCAGTTTCTATGAAAGAAGCGGAACCTCTCAAACAGGCGACCGTTTCAATTGATTCTTCTTCCATTGCAAACCTTTCTGAGAAAGCGGAGCTTTCTCAGTCCTTAACCGAAACCGAAAAAAACTTCTCTTCCGAAGAAGACTCTGTTCATTCAACTCAGGAGCAGACGGGCTCCTTAGGCTCCCAAAAATCGTTGGAACCAAAATCTCCTGAAACCAGTACTGCTGGCCAAGAAAATTCCGCTTCTGCCGATTCTTTAGAACCAAGTAAAGAATCACTCACCTCCCTGGTAGCTACAGAAGTTTCTTCAGCAGAAAGCAGTGTAGAAGACCATTCAAAATCTTCGAACACACCGGCTTCTACAGTTGAAGAAGCTACTGAGCAAACCGTCCGGAAACAGTCTGACCAGCCCTCACAAAATAAGGCTAAAACAGAAGAAATTAGACCGAAAGCAGAAGTTCTACCTTCTGAATTATCAAAAAGCTCCGCTTCCTCAAAGGATGTAAGTCCGAAAGGAGCAATCTCTTCTGAATTTAAAGAAGAACAAAAAGAAAACGTAAAAGCCGCCAAAGCATCTAAGGATGTGAAACCTGTTTCCGGCTCATGCTCCTTAGAAGGAAGCGCTAAAACTGCAAATAACAATGGAGTAGAGGATTCCTCTGGTTCCTCTCCAAACAACAAGCAGTCAAAGGAACAAACAGCCCAATTAAAGACATCTTCGACTAAAGAAAAGAACTCGAACAAATCATCCTCTGAGGCCAAGAAGTCTTCTAGACAAGAAAATACTAAGCAAGTGCCCACTACGAGCGCAACAACCAAGAATGCTTCTCCCAACAAATCCGCCAAGACAAATAAGGCTGAAAATGCTGCCAAGGCTCAAGGCCAGGTTAAATCCGTTTCTACTGAGTCAGTTTCTAATAAGAAAGCAGATTCTGCCATTGCGTCTGGACAGGCTTCACACAAGCTAAACTCAAACACTAAGAATCAAACCGTAAATGCACACGAAGCTTCTGCTCAGAAGAAATCTGAGACTCAAATGACAGGAGCTGACAGTAAGCCTTCGCAACATGTTGCAAACAAAAAGAATTCTGAAAAAGCTGCCTCCACGGGAACCGAGAAACTCAGTACCCATAATAAAAATCAAAAACAAAGCGCCCTCCCAGCGACCTCCTCAACTGCTAAATCCAAGCCGATTAGCAGCGAAGGAACAAATTCTGAAGGCCAAACAAGAACCGACATTCGTAATGAAGCCGTAAAACAGCACAATAAAGAAAAAGCCGCTGCCGCAAGAAAAGAAAACAAGAGAGTTAACGACATTCTTGCCGTTGCCGGCAAACCTAAAGCAGAACTCCAAGGTTTGACTCCAATTACTGGAGCTAAAAAGTCAAAGATCGAATCTGTGGCTGCGTCCTCCGCTTCGAATGAAGCTTCCAAACAGAAAAAGACCGAAAGTCAATTATCTTCTTCAACTAAGAAGAATCAGCCGAAGGCATCTTCCAGCAAAACTTCTGTCTCCTCCGAAAAAGGAAAAGTATCTACTTCAACTGTCAACAAGAAGAAGGCAGGAGAAGAAAAAATTACTTCAGAAGACAAAGACTTGTCCTCCCAGAAGTTGTCTACCCAGAAGAAGACTATTAAGACGTCGTCTCCTGAGAAGTCGTCTCCTCAGAAGACACCTACTCAAAAACCAACTACTGAAGAGAAGGCCACTGAAAACTCCCCTACTGGAAGTCATTCTCCTCAGAAGTCTTCTTCTGCAAAGAAGACGAATGCAAGCCAGAAAGTTGCTAATCAAGTTTCTCCCTCCTCGCTGTCTCCTGCGGAAAACTTGTCCTCTCAACAGGAATCGTCTCCTGAACAGAAGCCATCTTCTAAGGAACATCTCCTTTCACGAGAAACGGTTTCCGCAGAGTCTGCCTCCCCTTCTCCGGCCTCCTGTACATCTTCTCCGACCATCCCCGCGGGAGATAGGGCTCCTACTCAGAAGAAGGCGTCCCCTACTCAGGAGGGGGCATCTACCGAGAACATCTCCCCAGGCGAAGAAGTTTCTCCAGAAAAACAATCATCTCCCGCTAAGCGCATACTTACTTCGACAAGCCTCCCTTCCGAGGATGAGCCTGCCTTGGTGGAACCGGTGCCTACAGCTTTTATCAATTCCAATAAAGAGGAAAAGAAGACTTCCGCGGAAGAGAAGACGTTAAAGGAGACAACCCTAGGAGAGAAGGATCCAGAGAAGCCGCTCGCAGAGAAGTCGGCAGCGAAGAAGATAGCCGAGGAGAAGACACCTTCTCAAGAAAATTCTTCTCCTGAAGTCTTGCCTACTTCTTTAGAAGGCAACTCTACGGTAGGCGAAGTCCTCCTTCTGCTTTCTCCCCTTTTCAAGGAGGAGCATACTGCCGGCGTAGGTCTTCCTATTTCTTCTGAGGAGGCAAAACTCCTCTCCCCCTCTTACCTCCTCTCCCCTTCTTTAGAAGAATCATCTCGAGCAGGAGAACAGGAAGAAGTTTGCAATACTCAGACTCAAAAGGAAGAAAAGCCCTCTTCTCGTACGGACATCGTATCCGATAAGAACGTAGTAAAGAAAAAATTTATCTGCCCTCAAGTCACCGAACTTCAGTTGCCTTCGAAGCCTTTGCTTCTTTGTGCTCCGGCATCTGTTTCCATTGCAGAACAAAAATGCGCCGTCGACAGTCAAGAAGCTGAAGCAGAGTCTGATTCAGACAAGATTTCTCTTGAAGAGGGGCTAGCTCAACTGTTTTCCATGGATATTAAGGACTTCTTTTCCGAGGATTCAGAAGCCGACGCTGATTTAAGCCGAACCGCTAAGGGACAGTCCAGGGCACCTGCTGTGGCAAAAGCAATCAAAGAATTCATCCCGGATCCGAATAATCCGTTGGTGGCTAAAGGAGCTCAGTTTATTTATTCGGTTTCTGACGAGAAGATATCCGATGATGAAGAACTTCGCTCGAACCGTTCTGCAAAGGCTACAAGCTCTAAAGTCCAAGCAGGCTCATCTTCCGGCTCCAACAGATTATCTGAAGGAGCCGCCAAAGCCGGGCATTCTCCTGCGAAAACGTCCGTTGACCCTACTTTAGGAGGTCAATGCGTAATCACGCGTACTCATATGTTTGGGTCTTCTTCTGCCGGAAGAGAATACCAAAGCGGAATACTGACCATCAGAGCCAACGTAGCCAAGCTGACAAATCCGGAGACTAAAGAACCGGCCAAACAGCATACCGGCAAGAAAACTCGCGCTCAGAAAATCAAAGAAGCTCAATTGGCAACTATTCGGGGGCAAACCAAAAAAGAGGTCAGAGACAAATCCCAGAAATCCGGTCGCAAGCACGGCAAGAAATCTGAACCGCCGGCGCCGCTCCCCAGCAAAATCTCTCACCTGGGTGTGAGCTTGTTCGCAAGCAGATTCGGATTGAAGTAATAACGCCTGTAGGACTAAAACATGACAACAGATAACGAATTGCCGGTTCTTAACGGAATGCAGAAAAGACAACTATCCAACTTAGCCAGAACTTGCGTTCTCTACGGTCAGGGCATGGTCATTACCGCCGTAGCAAACCGGATTCAGCCTCTTAAGAGAGACAGAGTTAAAAGCAAAGTAAACGCTTACGGTCAGGTTGTTTATAAAACCGCCCGAAGAATCCTCCGGCCCGAGTATCAGCCGAGCTACGGCGAAGGCGGTTATAGAACCTTGGAAGATTTAGACCAAAAGTATTGGTACTTCCTAGCCGACTGCCGTGCGGCTTACCGTCAGTCAAGAGCTTCAAACGAACTGCTTCATATCGGCAATATGCGTTACTCCCATGAAGAATTCGAACAGCTTTACAAAGCCAACCGTCCTCATAGACGTCAATGGAAAAACGATTACGTATTTGATTTAGTGAAGAGAGAAGTCAAGAAGATGGGCATAAGTGACCGTCAGCTTAAAAAAGAACAAAAGAAGTTGATCGAAAGAGCTTTCCGAATCTTTTCTTCATCTGAAATTTTGTTTATGCGCCGCCGCGCCCGTTGGAGAGCTACCGTTGGAGCCAACACGGAAGCCCGGGCCCTGTATTTCAATGAACAAGTTCAAAGATGGAAAGAATATTTTCGAGCTAAAGGCTTGCAGTACCTCGGCTGCCCGAAGCTTAAACCCTATAAAGGCGTCTACAACGAAACCTACTGGTACAACTTTCGAGACAAATACATCCCGGAAGAAGCCTTCGATTTTGCTTACTTTCCTAAGCCGGAGATGAAATGAGAGCCGATTCAACTTACTTCCGCCGGTTTAAACAGCCCTACCGCAACGCCTGGGAATTATGCTCGGCCGTAGGCTGGCTGCTCTGTGCTGTTTATTTCTTCGGTCTTTTTCAATTGGAAATTATTGACCGGGACTTAGCAGTGATTGTTTTCGGCCTTTGTGGAGCCATGTTCTTTTGGCGTCTTTATGAAGGCTGGAGCATTTTGGTAGCCCGCAGTTATCTTCACGGTTATGGAACCGCTTTTATGAGTATTCAGACCTTAATCAAGAAAACCAATCCAGATCATTTATGGCTCGGCCTTGGTTTTGAATGGACGCCTGACCATTCTCAGAAGCTTTATGACTTATCAAAGTACAGTGCTAAGCATTGGCGCCTCAATAAGCTCGCTTTGTGGTTGACCGGCAGAAGCAAATCCGTCATGTCCGATGACGATCAAGGTTTAGCTGCCCTTCATGGCCTTAACTGCGGAGAAACCGATATCTATCGTCCCCTTAAAAACTTTGAAGGAGGTTTATGTATTGTCGGCACAACCCAAGCCGGTAAAGGTGTGTTCTTAGGAACAGCTATTGCACAAGCAATTATCCGCGGGGATGTGGTTATTACCATTGACCCGAAAGGCGGCGGACGTATGGAAAACGTTATCCGTAAAACTTGCGCTATCGTCGGCCGTGATGAACCGTTGATTTTTACCACCGACAATGATCCCGGCTCCGTCCGTTTAGATCCGCTTTACACCTACGGCTCCTCCGGAGAAATTGCCACCCGCATTATTTCCGTCATGCCCCCGAGTTCTGACGGCACTTTCCGCGCATTTGCCTGGGTTGCCGTTGATACCGTCGCACAAGCTTTGATAGAGCTTAATATCAGTCCTTCCGTCCGCACGATTGAAACGCATATCAATAACGGCATCAATGAATTACTGGGTTTAATGTTGGATAAGCTTATCGAAAACAAAGCTTGTCCCGAATGGAGACAAAAGGCTTTGGCCTTCATTAAAGGCAGCAAAAAGGAATTAGAAAACGTTGATCCTTTAAAGCTCAAAATTTCTTGGTACGAAAACGTTCTCGATAAAACTCATCACACTCGTCCGGTTGAGAGTGCTTTAAAAGTCTATCACCATAGCGCTGAGCACTATGCCAAGATCACGGCTTCTTTGATTCCGGTCTTTGCATTGCTTAATAACGGCGATATGCAGAAAATCATATCTCCGGACAGAAATGACCCGAAAGATCTTCGTCCCATCATTTCTTTGCCGGAAGTGATTGAACAAAAGCAAGTTCTATATATTGCTTTAGGCTCCATGCAGAACGCTGACGTAGCTAACGCAGCCGCCTCCATGATGCTTGCCGACTTAGCCTCCGTTGCCGGTCACCGCTATAAGCTTAAGAAAGGCGGTGTCAGAATCTGCTTGTTCGTGGACGAAGTTAGCAACGTGGTCAATGCTCCTCTTATCGAAATCCTCAACAAAGGTGCTGAAGGCGGCATTTATACAACCGTTGCCATGCAGACGATGGCTGACTTGGAAGAACGCCTCGGCAGTGCCGCTGCTGCCCGTAAAGTTATCGGCAACTTGAATAATATGGTTGCTCTGCGTACTAAAGACGGATTAACCAGAGACGTCTTTACCGAAACCATGGGTAAGACTTATATCAAGCATGTCGATACTTCCTTGTCTACTCATGCGGATAACTACAGCGGCATCCCGTCTTATAACGCCGGAGCCTCTCACAAGAGTTCTTCTAAGCGAGAAGATGTTATTCCCGGCGAGTATTACAGCATGCTTCCGAACTGTCAGTTCTTTGCGAACGTCAGCGGGGGCAAACTCTATAAGCTGCGTTCTCCGATTCTGATCGACGAAAATGACTACAAGGAAAACGCCTCTGAGAAGGACTCTCCTAAACCGGTTAAAACTGCGGATGAAGAAATCCGTGAAGCACTCGAACTCCTCGAGCAGGACGAAGAAGAAAAGAAGGATCAAGCATGAACTCTAAAGCCACTCTTCTCTTCATCCTAAGTTTCATCTTTGTCTACATGTGGATGCCGCTTCACTTTGACTCAGACCATTTCGAATCCAGACTTTCTGCAGAAGTCCACCAAGTCGGTGCGGTTCTCTACAAAGATTTAGGAGACTGGGTCACACGCAATGCTTTAAAGCTCACGTCACTTAAAGAGACGACTGTTTTTCCGGAAAGCAAAATCAGAGATGAAAGTGAAGCTTTATTTGAAGAGAAACGCGACAACATTTGGAATATTCCATATTTCCAAAGTCTGAGAGCTCTGACGAAATTAGCAGTTTTCCGTTTATTCATTGCCTTGGTTTGGGTTCTGGTTTTGTTGCCGGCTCCATTGGCAGTCCTCGTTGACGGCTTCTTTGAAAGAAAGCTCAAATTTGAAGCCACAGCTGCCCCGCATCCGGTTTTATACAAAGTTGCGCTTTCGGCTCCGATTTATTTAGGCGGTTTCTTTGCTTTATCGCTGATTTGGCCTTATCCCGCTTACGTTTGGTTGATTCAAGCCGCTTTTGTATTGTTTTTGATTGCCCTGCATACCGTTACAGCGAACTTCCATAAATTTAACTAACTAACCGAATTCTGTTTGATTTGATGATTCCTTTGACCCACAAAATTGCTTCAGTCCTAATCGGCTTTTTAATCTATGGCCTCCAGCCGGTCTTTGCCGATTGCTTTGATATCCACGGCCGAAACTTCGGCGTAGCACCCGACCTTCTTCGCGCAATTGCTATCACGGAGTCTTCCGGCAATCCGTCTGCACTCGCCGGGCCTAAATGTTCTCAGGATATAGGTTTGATGCAAATTAATTCTCAATGGCTTTCTAAATGGAACCTGTCGAAATCGGAACTGCTGAGTAACGCTTGCTTAAACATTGAAGTCGGCGCCCGAATTTTAAAAGACAACTTGATGCGTTTTGATAATCCGTGGGAGGCCGTCGGAGCCTATAACGCCGGCTGCTCCAGACTCAAGGGGCAAAACTGTACGGATGCCAGACAAAAATATGCCTGGAGAGTTTTTAAAAATCTTCAGTCTTTAGACGACAAGACCCGGGAGAAGCTTAAAGCCATCGCTTCTTAAAACCCCATTTACCAGTTTTTCTCTTCTCAGGACGCTTTAACAGGGGCGCCCTTAGGGAAGCTTTTTCTAAAAATCCTGTTAATTCACTATCTAAGGAGTTTTCTTCATGAAAAAACTTAACACAGCAACATTGAAATCCGTCGGCGCCTGCGCCCTCTTCTTCGCCGCTTCCGCTGCTTTTGCAGCTAACGGCGACACTGACTTCCAAGACCTTTACACCAAGCTTCAAAGCTGGTCCCAAGGTACGTTGGGCCGTTCTATTTCTTTGATGTTCTTATTGGTTGGCCTTGGAGTCGGTGTTATCCGCGGCTCCATCATGGGCGCTGTTGTCTGCGTTGCCGCAGCCATGGCTTTGTTCATCGGACCTGACATCATCGACAACATCTTCACCGGATTAATCTAATAAACCCGGGAGGCGTCTACGCCTCCTTGGGTCATCCCCACTCATATGCATTACTCAGAAGATAAATCTCACTTGATTCCTAAAAGGCTTGATGCCCCGCCTCGATTTCTCTTATGGGACTTTGACACAGTGGCTGCCGGCTTTGCCGGTATAGGCATCGGCATTATTGCCAACAATATGCCCTTAGGACTTCTCTTTTCCATTGCTTTTGTTTGGGCATGGGTAAGAACAAAAGCGGGAAGACATCCGGCTTACGGATTCCACTTCCTTTATTGGCATCTGCCCATGAATCCGTTTAAACGTATGCCGGCTTCTGCCCGCAGAACATTTATTGGTTAATTTGTTATGAATATCCATGAATACACATCCGAGCTTGCGAGCCGTTTGGCCGTCAGAAAGTTCTTCATCTACGCCTTTGCCGCAAGCCTCGGAGTCAACCTCATCTTGGCCGGAGGCATCGTAGCAATGGAAGATAAAAGCCGGGTCGTCGTGCTTCCGGCCGAACCTTCTAAATCCTTTTGGATGGACGATAAAACCGTCTCTCCCGAATACCTCGAACAAATGAGTTCCTACTTAGTCCAGTTGGCTCTTAACAATTCTCCTGAAACTTTTGAGCACAACATGACTCAGCTCCTTAAATATGCGGACCCCGAAAAACGCGGCGACATTGAACTCATGCTGTTAAAGCAGGGACGCCAAATGAAAAGCTCTAATTCCTCGACTTCTTTTATTCCTCAGTCGGTTGAAGTTCTTCCCCGCTCTATGAAAGTTGCCGTCTCCGGCAATGTCCGTCAGTTCATCGGCAATGTGCTTACGTCTACAACACAGAAGTGCTGGACGCTTCAGTTCCGTTATGCCGGAACTCGTCTTTGGGTTCAGAGCATACATGAAACCAACTGCAAAAAGCCTTTTGAGAATTCTTCTAAGAAGGAGGTTTAAACATGACTAAAACTACGTTAAAACTTGCCTTAGCTTTTACGGCAGCATTGTCTTTACAGGCGCTTGTCGCTAAAGAAATTCCGCCGGGCTTTGACTTTGATGAGACAGTGCCAAACACGGTGCAAGCATCCTCCAAACTCAAAAATCTTGGAGATGCCCGCTATGCTCCGATTTCTATGCGTCAGGCAAACAGAATCTCCGTTAAAAACGGCCGAATCCTCCGCTATGTCTCGGACCCTCAGGCAATTGACATTAAACATGACGAACCGACCGGATCTTTGTTTGCCGTCCCGTTGACCAGAGAAAGCACAAACGTATTTGTAATGACCGAATCCGGTCAAACCCATTCTTTAGTTCTGACGCCCACGGAAAAGCTTTCCGGCCAAAACTTAGAAATCGAAGAAGCCCGCAGCTTGACCTCTTCTTCTAACGCGGCAGCCGGAACTTCTCATCCGGCAGAAGAAAGAATCCAAAAGCTTTTTAGAGGACTCACAACAATAGTCAATGAGCCTTCTAAAAAACTCTCTGCATCCAAAATGATTCGTGATTCTTTAACGGCTGTCCCCGTTCGTTATTGGGAAACTGCCGGACTCAGACTGGAACTTTGGGCGCTGGAGAACACCGGTTCTGCTGCCACCCCAATAGAAGAGTCCCGCTTCTGGCAAAGGAATGTCGCGGCTATTGGCGTAGATAAAGCCTCTCTTTCTTCCAAAGAAAAAGCAGATCTTTGGATTGTCCGCATGGGAGATTTTCAATGATTGGCTATACACCTCAAAGCGCAGCAGCCCGCAAAACGCTTTTTAAGCAATGGAAAGTGCTTGCTCTTGCTCTCATCGGTTGTGGACTCGTCGTCTTCCTCTTTATGCATTTCACCGGAAAAGATTCCGTTCCTAAAGAGCGTAAAGAAACACCGACCAAATTTGAAATCACGCCGAACGAAACAGACGTGGAACGCTACAAGGCACTTTACGATGAAAGACTTCAGAACCTCGAAGGTTCTTTAAAAGAAGCCTCTGCACGAGAAAAGCACTTTACTAAAGAATTAGAGCGCTTAAAGGAAGAACTCCATAAAAAACAAGCGGAAGAAATCCGTGCACCAAAAGCCGTTTCCAATTATTCTCAGGACGGCTGGCCTCCGGCTGAAGCGATTACCGGAGGACAAACCGGTCAAATCCTCGGCAAGAATGCCCCGCACTCAAACAGACAAGGATTTTCTTCCGGGCAAACCTCTCGCCAAAGACAAGCAGCTGAGCAGCTGGCTTCTCAGCGTTCGCCGCGCTTGGTCATTACCGATCTTTCGCAAAAAAAAGAACCTTCTTCCGTGCTTGGCAAACTGCCGCAGCAGCAAAGCAAACCTTCTGCCTTGACATACCTTCCGAGCGGAACCTTTGCTAAAGCAAGGCTGCTTAACGGCGCCATTGCTCCTACCCGCGGTCAGGGAAGCGGCAACCCTGTTCCAATCTTAATGGAGCTCACTGACGCCGCCGTTATGCCTAACCTTTATCGTTCCGGCATTAAAAGATGTTTTGTGACAGCTAACGCCACCGGTGAACTTGCCAGCGAACGAGTTCTCGTCCGCTTAGACCGTCTTTCTTGTATTGACGAAAACGGCGGAGCCGTAGACACCAAACTTCAAGGATACGTTTCCGGAGAAGACGGTAAAACCGGTCTTCGCGCTCGATTGGTCACCAAATCCGGACAGGCAATCGCCAATGCACTCTTTACCGGAACCTTATCGGGCCTTGGCAAAGCCGTCTCTTTAGCGGCCGAAGATTCCACCACCTCTATTACCGGAACGGTTTCAAAAAGCGTTAAAAATCCATGGCGAGCCGGTCTCGGCGAAGGAACGTCCCATGCCATGGATCGCATTACCGATTACTACTTAAAACTTGCCAGCGATATGTTCCCGGTCCTTGAAGTGGATTCCGGCCGTGACGTAGAAATCGTGATTTCTCAAGGCTTGTCTATTGAACGTTTAAATAAATAAGAAATTCTCCTATGCAAAAATCTCTTCTCTTTTTATTCATTGCAGCAGCCTTTGCGGCTTCCTCGGTTCATGCCTCCGGAGCTTGTACTAATCCTTCTCCGGGCGCCGTTAAGGCCGCAGCTGTCGTCAAAGCCGCTTCCGTTAAGTCTGCAAATGCCTCGGATAAAACAGCACCGGTCATTGTGGATCCTTCCGCGGACTTAAAAGAAGCTTCTGAAAGATTTGCCGAGCGTTACCCAAAAACCAAAGTAAATGAATTTTCTTTAACGCCCGTTCCCGGAATCTTTGAAGCCGCTGTCGGTAAAGAAGTCATTTACTTTGATAAAACAGCGAGATTTCTGTTTTCCGGTCGTCTCTTGGATATGGAAAAAGGTCAAGACTTAACCGACCGAAGACTTAAAGATATTCGCCGCATTGATATTAAAAAGCTTCCCTTAGATAAAGCCGTTAAAGAAGTTAAAGGAAACGGCTCCCGAACGTTGATTGTCTTTACCGATGTTGATTGTCCTTATTCCAGAAAGCTCGCTAAAACCTTAGAACAAGTCTCCGATGTGACCGTCTATACGTTTCTTTTTCCTTTAGTTTCTATCCATCCGGAAGCTAAAGCTAAAAGCGATGCCGTCTGGTGTGCAGCCGACAGTGTTAAAGAGCTGGCTAAAGCTTTAAACGGAGAGACGGTTAAGTCGGTAGCTAACAATCCGATTTGCACTTCTCCGGTCGAATCTACTCTAAAGCTGGCCGCAGAGCTTGGCATCGGAGGCACGCCGACCCTGATTAACGCCGCAGGCGACCGAACGGCCGGAGCCCTTCCTCTTGAAAAGCTCGAAGAATTCATCAATCAAGGCAATAAAAAGACAAAATCATGAGAACCATTGCAGTTTTAACTTGTCTGCTTCCGGCAGTTCTTTTAACAGGCTGCGGCTCCTTGACCGGCTTCTCCAATGCTCAGACGGACTTTTCCTGCGGCGATTTAACCGGCAAGCCGTCTTGCAGAAATATTTCGGATGTCTATGCCCAAACACAAAAAGAAGCTGAAGACGCGCAGAACCTTCAGGTGCCTGCGGCCTTCGCAGCCCAAGCGGAGGAGCCGGAATTTGTCCAACCGTATTTTGAGCCGAACCGAGAGCAAGCGGCTAAGGGCTCAGCTTCCGCCCCTTCTCCCGAAGAAGCCCTGCTCAAGGCAGAACGGCAAGCAGCCTCAGCGGTCAGTCCCATCACCAGCCCGAACTTTGCCGTAATTTCTCCGGCGTCGCCTTGGAGAAGCCCCGAAACCATTTTTAGAGTTTGGATGGCGCCTTTTACCGACACTGAAGGGGACCTTCATGACCAACGTTATATGTACGTCAAAGTGCTGAACGCCGGCTGGTCAGTCCCGACAATTGATGAAATGGCTAAGCCGAGAAGTCCTTATCGCCCGGTCTACCCGCTCTCTCAAGATAAAACACCGGAGCCTTCGGCTAAGAAACATAACCCTTTAGATGTCCTTAAAGGAAGAACTTCATGACCAGGCAATTAATAGCTTCTCTTTTGAAGAACCTTAAAACAAAACTTTCTTCCAAGTTCGGAATGTCTTTTGTCTCCAATTTATCCATGAAAGATTCAGAAATGGAGCCGAGAACCGGCTCTCCTATGCTTATCGACAGATTCTCCAACCTTCTTCCTTACGCTCATTTCAGCGAAGAGGATAACTTATGCGCTATTGCCGCTCCTAACTTCAATTCTTTTGAAGGCTTGGGCTACGTAATTGAGATTGTTCCGCAAACCGGATGTACTCCGGTCATGGCTAAAAGCCTCAAGCATCTCTTCGGTCAAGGAATTCCGGAAGGAACCGGCATTCAGTTCTGCTTGTTTGCTTCTCCGTACGTTAAGCCTTTGACGGATTTAATTCTTTCTTCAGCCGTTGAACCCTCATCTAAAGATGATCCTTTATGCGCTGAGCAGCTTGAGCTCATGAAGGGGCTTTCCAAAGCCCGTGCCGACTTCTTATTAAAAGGCTCTTATCAAGATCCTAAACCCGGAATAACTGGAAGACTATGCAATTTCCGCTCATGGATGAGTGTAGTCATTCCGACCTCCGATCCTTTTAATCCTGCCGTTCGCGATAAAGTTAAAAAGATTCGGGAAGGACACATGGCTCTTCTTCGCCAATGGCATTTAAGCCCTTGGTCTTGGAACGAGTCCGTCCTTATCAATACGCTTTCTCAACTGTTAAATCCTCATTTGTTTTTAGAGAATGCTTGGACTCCTACCGTTCACGATCCCGATCGTGAACCGAGAACCCAGTGTGTCCTCGCCGATACCAGAATCAATATTGAACCGAACTTCATTGATTTCCACTCTTTATATCGACAAAAACGAGTCGCTGCGGTTTCCATGAGCGTACGTAATTATCCGGAAGCCTTTTCTTTGGATAACGTAAATAAACTGACAGGTTCTCCTCAAGGCGATAAAGCTCCTTATCCTTGTCCGTATCTCATTACAACCTGTCTTTCAACCAAGAGCTACGAATCGGCCAAGGCACAGACGCAGCTTAAAAGCGCACGAGCCGAGCAAATCGCTTCCACGGAAATCGTCAAGTTCATGCCGGTTATGCGTAAAGAAGCCGAAGACTGGCGCTTAGCCGTGGAAGCTTTTGAAAACGGCGAAGGACTCCTTCATATGTCTAATCAAATCCTGCTGTTTCCGGAAAGCGGTAATCAGCACAGTGCCGTAGAAACCGCACGCTCGATTTACCAAACCGCCGGCTTAGATCTCGTTGTAGATGACTTTATGCAGCTTCAAGGCTTGTTGGCCTCTTTGCCGATGACCGGAGGACCGCTTTTAGCAGCTGATATTAAAGCAGCTCAGCGTTCAACCACTAAAACCACGGGCAACGCCGCTAATATGCTGCCGCTGATTGCCGATTGGAAAGGTTCTCCTCCCTTAGCAGGAAAGCAGCTGCCGACACCGGTCATCAATCTTGTCAGTAGAAGAGGCCAAATTCTTTCCGTTAATCCTTTTGCTAATCCGAATGGAAACTACAACGGTGCGGTTATCGGTGCTTCCGGCTCCGGCAAGAGCGTACTCTTAAATGAAATTGCAACCGGCGTCTTAAGAACCGGCGGAAGAGTTTGGATTATTGACCACGGACGCAGCTTCCAGAAGCTTTGTTCCGTTCTGCAGGGCCAATACATTGAATTCTCAGATCTTCCCCGCGCTGACGGCAGCTTTGACTGTCTTAATCCCTTCTCCTTGATTGAAGATATCGACAAAGATTTAAGTTTCTTTTTGCCGGTCATCGCACAGATGGTTTCTCCTTCTATGCCTTTGGATGACCTGCGACTTTCTCACTTGGCCGTCCACTTTAAGAGTACTTGGGTTAAAGCCGTCAAAGAAGGAAGAATTCCGACGGTCACTGACCTAGCGGAGTCTTTGATTCATAACGGAAGAATCGGAGGTACTAAACCTCAAATCGATGATGAACATTGGACAGCACATTACCAATCTCTTACCCGAGCAGAGCAGGAACATTTAAACGACCCGAGAATTTCCGACCTCGGTATTCAGTTAAGTCCTTTCTGCAAAGGAGGCGCTTACGAAACCTTCTTTAACGGCCAAGCCAATATCCGTTTTGACAACAAGTTTGTTGTCTTAGAGCTGGAACAGCTCAAAAACAAGAAGTCCCTTCAGTCTGTCATCCTCATGCTGCTGATGTGCCTTATTGACCAAGAAATGAAACAGGGCTCCCGTAAAGAAGCCAAGCTCGTCATTATTGATGAGGCGTGGGACTTAATGGGCGAAGGACACTCCGGCAAGTTTATTGAGGAAGGCTACCGCCGTGCCAGAAAATACAATGGCTCTTTCTTTACTGCTACACAGTCTCCCTCTGACTATTGGAAAAGCGAAACTGCCCGTTCGGCTTTAGAAAACTCTGACTGTTTGTTCATCCTTCGACAAAAACAGGAAGCCTTAGAGCAGCTTAAGCGTAAAGGTCATATTGCGATGGATGACCATCAGATTCAAATGCTCGAGTCTTTAACGACTGTTGCGGGTGCTTACTCGGAAGTTTTTATCAGAATCGGAGATCAGCCGCCTTCCGTAAACCGCTTGCTTTTGGATCCTTACTCTCAGCTCATGACCAGTACCCATCCGAACGATATCGAAGCGGTTAATCATTACCTTCAGCAGGGCTTGTCCATGCATCAGGCAATTGAAGTTGTCCTTAAGGATCGAAACAAATGACAAATCCTTCCTCAAGCAACATGAAGACAGAAAGCACTCAGCATCAGCCTGCCGTACAGACACCTTCTCTGCTTCCTAAAATCTTAGCTGTCGCAGTCCTGGTTCTCGCCGCTCTTGCAGCCGCTGCCTTCTTCATGCTGTACAAGCAAACTCTAGAGACTCCTGCCTTTGCGGTCCTGAACCTCAACAAGGTAGTGCAAGTCAACGAAACCATTCTGGCTTCTAAAGGATTAAAACCTGAAGAGTTAGCCGTTGAAGCCAAAATCTTTGCACGGCGCATGAAAGCCGAAATAGAAAACCTTCAAAAAGAATGCAATTGCACTTTATTGGTTTCTTCTGCGGTGATCTCACCGACAAAACTGCCGGACTACACCGATCCCTTGCTGCAAAAGCTCGGTTTTACACCGGACAAAATCGCTAAAGCGGAAATCTTAGTCGCCGAACGCATGAAAGCCCTTCAATCTGATTTTTCTAAGGCGTTCAAATGAATTTAGCTCATAACGCCGTGAAATTCTTTTTAGGCATTTCACGCCATTACTCTCGCTACGGCTGGATTTGGATGCTCGCATTATTGATTGTGGTCGTTCTCACGCATCACTGGAAATTGGCTTACAACTACACCAACTCTTTGCCCCAAACGTTGTTTGCGATTCAGCTGGGACAAAAGGATGTTGAGCGAGGCGACTATGTAGCTTTCTATCCTCCTAAAAGCGCAACCGCCGGCAATGAGATGCCGTTTGTTAAGAAAGTAGTTTGTTTGCCCGGAGAAAGAATTCGCACCTATGGTCAGCAAATCTTTTGTGAAGACAAGCCGGTTGCGGTAGCAAAAAAAGTCTCGCTCAAAGGAGAGCCTTTGCAGAAGATTCAAGACCAAGTCCTCGGCGAAGAGGATTACTTTCTCTTGGGAACCCATCCCGACTCATTTGATTCTCGATATTCAAACTTCGGACCGATTAACCGCTGCCGTTTTATCGGCAAAGCCTACCCTATTTTTTAATTTTCGCCCTTCCATGAAAACCTCTCATCTGCTTTTAGCTTGCTGTCTTTTGGTTTCAGTAGGAGCCTTGGCGGGCTTTACCCACGCCGGACTAGAAATCCGCGACCTCGGCATTTCTGCTGCTCCTGCTGAATCCGCAAAAGGTATAGCCGGTTCTTCGATGCTTAAAAACCATAAGGCAGCAGCCGTAAAAGAAAATCCTGCCGTAAAAGAAAAGCCTAAGGCCCTCGGCCCGACTTATCCGATTGCTGAGCCTGATTTGTTGGAGCTTTTTATGGAAAGAATCAACCAACTTAAATCTTCAGGTCAGTACCAAAAACGTTTTGACCAAGAAAAACAAAAAATCGCTGAACTCATGCGTAATCCTCCGGCCGTTGTTGGTCTTGCCAAGGCACAAGAAATCAGAATTTGGCCTTTGGAAGCTTCTATACCTGAAACCTTACCCGAAAGCCTTCTTCGTCAGGCTGCCTCCGTTGAGTTGCCGAGGATTTCTCGAGAGTTGATTTTTATTGACGGAACCGACAAAGAAGAATTAGATGCAGCCAAAGCCATCGCAGCACAAAGGCCTGATTCTCGAGTCGTTCTTGTCAACGGCAACATCAGTGAAGCAAGCCGTACCCTTAATAGAAGAATATTTTTTGACCAAGGGGGCTCTTTAACTCGTCTTTTCGGCATCCATGCGACGCCGGCCATGCTCTTTAACGGCACTGACGGCCCGAGCGGAATGGAGTTTCCGCCCCAAGAAGTTCAATCCGTCCTATCTAACCTCCTCTAAGCCTGCTTATGAAAACTTTCCTCTTCATCTTTACGCTTTTTTGCGGCCTGCTGAGCACCTCTGCTGAAGCCGCTTGCCGAGGCAAAATCATTAATCCGGTGACCGATGTCTGCTGGAGCTGTATTTTTCCGATTAAGTTAGGCGGCATTACGCTGGCTTCCGGCAAAAATCCGGATCCGGATACCGGCGCAAACACCTTTTGTGCCTGCACTTCCGGTGCCAATATCAAAGTCGGCATGAATATGTCCTTCTGGGAGCCGTTAAGAACGGCAGAAATCGTCCGTCAGCCTTACTGCTTCCCCTCGCTCGGCGGATTGGATTTAGATGTCGGCATTCGTGCGCCGGCCCACGGTAGAACTCCTTCTAAAACTGCTGCTTCCGGGCGAACTTCCTTTTATCAAGTGCATTGGTATTTCACGCCTTGGCTCTTTGTTCTGGAAGTCTTGCTCGATACCGATTGTTTAGAACAGTCTGCGTGGGATTTAGCTTACATGACCGAACTCGATCCTCTTTGGGATGACTCGGTGACCACCTTTTTCTTAAACCCGGACGTCAGTTTATTTGCAAACCTTCCGGCTCAAGCCGCTTGTGCGGCCGACTGCGTGGCCAGCACCACGAGCTTACCGGTCTCTGAGCTTTACTGGTGCGGGGGTTGCAGCGGAAATATTTTCCCTCTCACCGGATGGGTTGCTTCTCATGTTCATTTACCGCAGGCCTCTTCTCTATTAGTTTCTCGTTTTCTGATGAAGCTTCACCGTCAAGGTCTTCAATGGGCTGCTTACGGCAAGAAAGGACAATGCGGACCTTATCTCGAACCCATCATGGATAAATCCGTCTATCGCACCCAAATGGTGTATCCGGCTCGTACAACCGACAAAGTTGACGGCCGCTGCTGTTATCCGATTGGAGCTTCAACAGCTCTTTGGTCTTCCGGTAAAACTTGGGCCTCCGGGGGCGAAGATGCTGCCTATCTTGTTTACCGTAAACGCGACTGCTGCCAGGGATCCGGCATTACCGGAATTTAAATCATGTTCAAACGTTCTCTCCTAATAGTGGCTATTGCGTTGTCCTTTAGCCTTTCTCATGCTGCCTCTGTAAGTGTCTCGGCCGGTGACTCAGCCTCCGAGCAGTCGTTGCCGTTAACCATTGACGATATCCTTAGCAATGCTCAGGCCATCCAAACTGAAATGCTCAATCAAAACCGCATGGAAGCCCTGCTTTTGGTCTCTCTTTCCATGCCTGAAGCTTCTCTTAAAAGATTAGCCGTTGACGCAAAAGATGCCGACGTTCCTTTGGTTTTCAGAGGTGTTCCCGTTGACCAGAAAGCCGCTGCAAATAAGCCTCTTTTAAATCCGCAAAGTCTCCAAGCTTTTAACTTCTTAGTGGAGTTAGGAGCTTCCGTGGAACTCAATCCGGAAATCTTTAAAGAATTCGGAGTCACCGAAGTGCCCATGCTGATAATTCGTCAGCATCAACAAAAGTCTCCCGAATCCTCAGGCTCTTGCGGAAATCAAAATCCGGACGCAGCACAAAACGCGGCTCTGGTCTTAGGAGATGTGACTTTAGGCTACATGCTCGATACGCTCACGGACAGACAAGATGAAATCGGCAAAGAAGCTCAACGTCTTCGCCAAAAACTCGGAGAGCGTCCCTAATCATGAGAACTTTCTCCTTTGCCCTTTCCGCCGTGTTCCTAACCGCATTGGCCCTGACCTTCCAGGGAGCCGGATGTTCATCAGCCGCAGAAACACCGGTTAACTCCTCTCGTGCCCGCTCTGCTTCTATGTCAGCTAACAGCAAAATGAACAAGGAGGATGCAATGAATGCAGCCAAGGATGCAGCTGCAGGCGTCTCCATCAAAAACATCCTGGCCTCCGGCTCTTCCACCCAAACCGTTCCCGGTTACGGTTCAGACGTCTCGGAACTTAAAAACTTGTTTAATAAAGGACAGGGAGATTTGCTCGGCCCGGGTCAAATCAAAGCTGACGGCTGTCTTGATAAATCTTCTATGGATTGCCGTGCCGTCCAAGTGATCTATGACACCAACTCTCGTCCTTCCTGGCCGGAATCTGACTTTGATCAAATCTTAGGAGACCGCGACCACGTTGTTGCAGGAGCGCAAAAGCCTCATCCGGACGTCAGCGACTCAAATGAAATAACTTGCGAGACCATCACCACAACCACACCTCCCCAATACGAATACACCGCTTGCGAAGAAACAACCGGAGCAACCACCGAACAATGCTTCTCCGGTTGGGCGGAGCAACTGGAAATCACGTCTTTATTCAAGTGTATTAATCGAACCGGAAACGTAAAAAACATTACCTGTACCAACCCCTACGTTTCTTCCGTCCAAAACTACACCTGCTTGGAAGCTCCGAGACAGTCTTGTCAGGTCGGCATCAATGTCGATGTTGAGTCTGAATACGTATATCAATGCTCTAAGCAGCTCGTCCAAGCAAAAACTTATCGCTGCAATAAAGTCCTTTCCGTTGTGGCTACCCCGGGCTGTGAAATCGGCAAAATGCAGCAGGCCCAAGCCGAAGACCATTTAGGCTTAGGCACCGACGAGTGCAACGGCGGCGATATCGTTAGTCTTAAATACGCTTGCTCTAAAGACGAAATCCCGACCATTCGAATAGAGACTAATGTTAAGAACTCAGCCAACTTCGGCTTTGAGGTTAAAGCGTTGGACTTTGATGAAGAAAGAGAATTCTCTAACTGCAAAGGCCGTTGGACCGGTAAAACCCGCTGTGTTGGCAGCTCCTGCACCACCGAAGTCAAAATGGATGTCTACTATAAAAAGAAAAATCAGTTCGTCCGCTCCGGCAGTCTCTCTAAAGTTTTCGGTTATCAGACTTATTCTCATGGAGCCGAAATCGATCAATGGACCATGTCCTGCGTCCTGGAAGACGGCTCAACTGTGGAGTACCAATGATAAGAATCTTCCTCGGCCTGCTCCTTTCCTCTTTGGTTCTTGTTGACGTTCATGCGGCATGCACGGACGGAGAATACGTCTGCGTTGACGGTCCCGGTTCCAAATATGTGGACGGTGTTGAAGTCTACAGAGAATGTTGGAATTATCAGTTCAGACGTTCTTGTAATGAAGCCGCTGAAGTCAACTATTGCGCTGCCTTAGAACAAACGCCTGCCTGTAATCTTGTTAATAAAGTCTGCGTCTCCGCAGATCTTTCAGGAACTTGTCTTAGATGGGAACAAAAATTTTCCTGCTCGGAAGAAATGCCTCCGGAAGAAAATGTGGAACTCTTGGACTACAGCCATACCGTTTCCTCCTCCCAGCAGAACAATCAATGTCAATCCTTCATCGACAACAAAGAATGTTATGTCGCGGCCCAGCGATGCGTAGAGCCGGGAGAGACTCGCGTCATTAACGGGGTTGCCGTCTACAAAGAGTGTTGGCGCTACGAAAGAGATTACGCTTGCGCCTCTTCCGGCGTTTCTAATTCGTGCCTGACTTTGGAAGCAGCCTCAGGCTGCACGGCAGTCGGAGAACCGGTTTGTGTCAAAGAGGATGAGACGGGATGCGCGCAATGGCAGAAAACTTACCGTTGCGTCAACACCGGCCTTATCGAAGGGCCTGATATCACGCCGGAGGGCACCCCCGCTCTGCCGGGCTTTGATACCTTAAACTGCCAAAACGCCACTGCCGGCATGAGCTGTACTCTTCAGAGTTCTTCTTGCACGGAAGCCGGAGGTGTCAAAATCATCGACGGCGTGGAAATTGAGGCCGACTGCTGGGAGCAAACCCAGGAGTACCGCTGCATAGAAACCGTCAATGAAAACTCTTGCGAAGCCTTAGAAAAAATTGCAGCCTGTAAAGAACAGTCCTCCAAATGCATCGATAAAGTCGGTCTGCGCTGTTATGCAACGGAAAAAGAAATCCTCTGCCAAACCAATGAAGCTATTGACCCGGGTCCGGCGCAAGAAATCACATCAGACATCGTGATTTCGGGATTAACTTGGTCCGAGACTTGTCAGCCTTTAGAGAACAATCCCGACTGCAGCGTTTTAAATACCGTCTGTACGGAACCCGGAGGAACAAAAGAAATCAACGGAGAATTAATCACCAAGGACTGCTGGAAATACGAAACCACTTACGTCTGCGGTGCCGCAAACGGCCCGTCTTCCAACTGCACTTCCTTGGAACAAAATAAGAAATGCGTCAAAGTAGATTCCGTCTGTCTTTTCGAGGATGATGCCGGCAAGTGTTTGACTTATTCTCATATCTACAAGTGTGAAGAAAAAGAATCTTCTACCGTCACTGAAGTCATTTGCCGGCCGGCAGAATGTCTCGACGGCCTTTGCGGAGAGCCTGTACCTGCCGATAAAGATTTTGCTTGGGTGTTAAGCATTCTGGAAGTTGCCCGCGAAGGCGCCGTTTACGGCGACTTCGACGGCAATCAATTCTTTAAAGGCGAAAGCGATAAATGCTCTAAGAAGGTTCTTGGATTTTTCTGCTGCGACACTAAAGTTAAATCCGGCTCCGCTAATTCGGATGCTTTCGGTAAAGCTTTGACATTTGCCGGAGACGCCACCGTCGAAGCCATTAAATATGTCGGCAGTCCTTATGTTTACGACGTTCTCTCGGCATCCGATTCTACTTCCGGCTTGCTGACGGCTTTGTACGGCAATGCTTCATCAGGAGTCTACAACCCGTCGTTGTCTTTCTATGGATTCGGGATGACGCTGCAGGGAGGCACCATGTACTTCACGTTTGACCCGACTTCCTTTGCCGTCACCGTAGCTTTCCAGATTGCTATGGACTTTCTGCAATGTGAACCTTCCGAACAGGCTTTGATGCTGAAAAAAGGCCAAAACCTTTGTCATTATGTCGGCACTTACTGCTCCAAAGGAGAAAAGTTCGGCTGCATCGAACGTTCGGAATCTTATTGCTGTTTCAATTCTCGTCTTGCCAGAATCATTCAGGAAGAAGGCCGTAAGCAAACCGGAAAATCCTGGGGTTCTGCTAAAAATCCGGATTGTTCCGGCTTTACTTTAGAAGAGCTCGAAGCATTGGATTTTGAAGCCATGGATTTATCTGAGTTTGAAGCAGAAATCAAAGCCAAGGCCGAACTCAATAAAGAAGCCGCTGCGGACCGCGGTCAAGCTCACTTCAACCGCCTGGTTAACGAAAACCTCGGCGGATACGTTGCCCCTAATCAAGGAACCTCCGGTGTAGTCAATCCCGACTTTACCGGCACGCCTTCTTCGCCACCTAAGAAAAAATAATCACTGAATTTCTGAAATATGTCTCTTAAACTAATACTCACCGTCCTCTTGGGCTTTATGGCTTCGTTGTCCGCAGCCCAAGAAAACAACTTCTGGACTGAAGATGTCTGGAAATCCGACGAACGCGGATTTCTTTACTATCCCTCGCCTAAACCTAAAGAAGTAAAACCGGCTCCCTTAGACCTTAAAAGCATTCCGACAATTGAAGGCTTAAGAGAAGAAAGAGAAAGGCGCCTCAATACCGCCGTCATGAATCCAACCGAAGAAAACATGAAACTCTATTTAGAGGCTAATCACTTCGTTCAAGAAAAATCTGCCCTCTTCGCCGACCAATGGAGAAGAGTCGCTTGGCAGAATCCGGAATACGATTTCTCCGCCCGAAATCCTGCCGCAAACTTTGCCCAGGTGGACTTAAAAAATGAACGCAACAAACAAAAGGCTCTGGATCTCGGATCCCTTTCAAACGAATGGGGTTTAGTCTATTTCTTTAAAGACAACTGCCGTTTCTGTCACCTTCAAAGCCCGTTAATTAAAAAACTTTCAACGGACTACGGTTTTGAAGTGATTGCCGTCTCATTGGACGGCTCGGTTAATGAGCATTTTCCGGAATCTTTGCCCGATAACGGCATTGGTGCTTTATTGACTAAAGGACAAGGCATCCAACAAGTCCCGGCACTCTTTATGGTCAACCGCGAACAAACCAAGAGCTATCTTGTCTCTTCCGGCGTTGTTGCGCTCGAAGATATTCTCTCCCGCATTGCATTGCTCGGTACTAAAGAGCCGGGAGCTTCTTTATTCGGAGGCGAATCTCTCAAAGACACAACCTATCCATCCGCCTCTAACCCGTTAAATCAAGAATAACAACGATGAAATTTACAAAAACCCTAACTTCTTTAGCCGTGTGCGCCTGTATTGCTTTACCGGCCCAAGCCAGCTTTATGAAAGACTTCTACGCCTCGGCCGGTTCTTATCAGGGCAACATTACATCTGCAGGCATCTATCAGTCCAACTCAATGAATACCATCACCGGAGGCGGTTTTGTCTACAGAGCTCCCAGAAAAGATTTCAATGCGTTTTATTTCACTCCTCCTTCTTTGTCTGCCGGATGCGGAGGCATCGATATTTTCTTAGGAGCTTTCGGCATACCGAGCCGAGAAGAATTCGTAGCGTTCTTAAGAAACATCGGCACCGCACTTCCGGGTCTGGCTTTTCAATTAGCACTTCAGTCCTTGGCTCCTGATCTAAATGAACAAGTCACCAGTTTCCGAGATTTGATTCGCCAGTACACCAATATGTTTTCCGACTCGTGCACTGCAAGCCAAAACCTTCTCAAAATGACAGGGGCTCAGCAGTTTCTAGAAAAATCAGCCTTCGAAGCCAGAAGCTATCTCCGTTCTACAGGTATCGTCTCCGATGAGTCCGAAGCTAACGCTAAAACCAGAACCGACGGCTCCGCAGTTGTCAGCAACGCCCCGGCACAAAAGGATTCCGGCGGTTCCGTCATTGATGCTCCTGAACTGAACCTCACTTGGGCTTTACTCTCAGGCGGCTCATTTTCTACAAAATACAACCAAGAACTTAGAGAGCTGATGATGACCTTAGTAGGCACCGTCATCTACATTAATGAAGGAACCGGCGAGAATACGGTCACTCGGGCTATTCCGATTGCGGGACAAGACCTGGTCGGCTTTATGTTCGGCAGAACCGATGCGCCGAGCTTAGAGACCGAAGCTTTTCGTCTACGTTGCCAGAAAGGAGACGAAGAACTTTGCCTTACCGTCACTAAAACTGCTTTAGAAGATATCAACCTTCCCTTTATGTTTATGCAGGCCGCTTCCAACTACCGTCTCTCCATCCTCGAAAGAAATCCTGACTTGGTCTCGGAAGATGACCTGATGTTATTGGCCACTTCCACCACCATCCCGCTGATTCGATTGATCAACACCACGGCATCAAAGCGTTTTCTTGGGTTTTCTCAAGATTTGCTTGCCGTCTATGTGGAAGCGGCGGCTTATGAAGCAATTATTCGAGCCATGGATGCTTTGGCCTTAGATATTAAAGCGGCGGCCGCTTCCTCTTCAGCCTCACAAACCGGCCGAATCGCCGAAGAGCACCTCAAACAAATTGAAGTCCGTATTTCTGAGGTCCGCGCAGATCTTTCCCGAAGAAGCGATGCCGTTTTTCAGCAGATGAGCCGGGCCCACAGCTTCGTGACGCAAATCGAACATTTGGAAAAGAGCGTCAAAGGAGCATTGGCTGCTGATTTAGCTGCGAATTTATCCTTCGGAGATAAGAACTGATGGTTTTAGACTACTTTGCCTATTGGAACGGCGCTCAATTAAGAGATCTTTTCGAAGCTGTTGTTGCAATTACTTCCGGCCCTTCTTATCAAGGCCTAATTAAAAGTGCGGTTCTTGCCGGCTTTCTCGTGACGCTCACTACAGCACTTTTTAGATGGCAAGGAATGGCTGCAAAAACTTTCTTATTTGCGGTCGTCCTCTTTTATTCTCTCTTATTAATCCCAAAAACTGACCTTTCCATTCACGATGAAAGAGCCGGGACGGTACATGTCGTCCAAAATGTGCCTTTCGGCATCGGCTTTTTTGCGTCTGTCACTTCAAGAATCGGGCATTTTCTAACCACAGGCTTTGAAAGTGCTTTTGCTCTTCCTGATGCAGAAAAGTTTTCTAAATTCGGCATGGTCTATCCTCAAAGAGCAGTTTCTGTTTTGCAAGGAATCGGTACGGTGACTCCTCTTGGACGACGTAAAGTCAACCGCTTTGTGGCCGACTGTTTAACCCCTGAACTCACCGATAATCCTGAAAAAGTTAACGAGCTCGCTCAAAGCTCGGATCTTTGGGCAACCGTCACGGCTAACGGTTGGCTAAATCCGGCCAGAAGCACTCTAAACGAAAACGGGGAAGTAAAACGCTGTGATGAAGCAGCTGTTGAGCTGGAGACCTTTTTAAACGGCTCCGAACTAGACGAAATCAAGAAAAAACTAGGAGCACTTTTAACTCCGGACAGAGCCGATCCGGCTCAAGCCATTATGACAAGTCTGCCTCATGCAGAAAGTCTTTTGCTCGGCCTCTCCCGTTCTCTCGATTCATCTCTGAAGCATTCCATTATGCTTCAGGCTATTCCGGAAGGTGTTTCTTCCATTGCTCAACTTTCAGGTTCTCCTTTGAGTCTGGCAGTAAATCTTGCGAAAGCTCAAGGTAATTTAGCAAGCGAAATCAGTTATCGCACCATGAGCGAAATCGCGAAGGTCTCTTTGCCTAAAATCAGAAACTGCATTGAATTTGTCATCATTGCTGCCTTTCCATTGGTTTTTATTCTCATCATTGCCGCCGGAAGTAATGCGGGCCTCATCTTTCGTTCCTTTTTTGTGCTGTTGATTTGGGTTCAGCTTTGGGCACCGTTTTATGCCGTTGCTAACTATCTTCTTATCTCGGTTGATTCGAATCCGATGAACAGAATTATTGCCGAGTATGGCGGAAATTCTTTAATGGCGGTTGATTTAATCCGGCAGACGGGAGCAAGCTCGCAGGCAATGGCTGGATATTTAATGCTTGCTATTCCTATGTTGGCTCTTGCTATTGCTAAGGGAAGCGACTATGCCGCCGCTGCTTTGGTAGGAGGTTTAATGGGACCGGCTCAATCAGCCTCTCAAGGTCTTTCAGGGCAGCTCTCTTCCGGAAACTTTTCCTCCGGAAACTTGTCAACAGGAAATGTTTCTTCAAACTCCGTTAACGCCAATAAAAACGATACTTCTTCATCATTTGCAGACCCTTATACGAGCAAAATTTCGACAGCGTACGGTACGGTAACGCGAGACGGTGACAATCACGTCACTGGGATGGTGCGTTCCGGAATTGATCTTGGAATTTCTTCTTCCTCTACAATTCAGCAGTCAAGGTCAGTTACGGCATCTTCAATGTCTTCAACTTCGTTGACGACTTCGGATATGACAAACTTATCTCTGTCCAAATCAGCTACTTCCTCGGATTCCGGCTCTGTTAGTTTTGCGAAAGCTCTTTCTCATCAGCTGGATCAGTCCCACTCGAGTTCCCAGAACCTGTCAGACCAAAGCTCTTATAACAGCTCTAATTCCTACACTCGGTCTTCTACAGCTTCTTCCGGCCTGGCAACAAATCAAAATCTCAGCTTTAGCACGGGAGCCGGAGTTAAAGTCGGTGCTGCCTCCGGAGAAGCGGAGGCGTCTGCAAATAATCCGGGTGGACAACAATTGCCCTTGAATCCAAACGCATCACTTCTAAATGCGGCTGCCAGCGGCCCCTCTGCTGCAAGGCAAAACTCCATATTGAACACAATCCAGTCCGCAGGTTCTGCTGTAGGCGAAATAGCGGGACTAGAAGCCGGGCTGAAAACTACTACGGCTCAAAATATTATTGATACAGCCACCGGGGCTAAATCTAGCGCAACAGCTGAACAAAGAAATCAGGCATATTCTCAGGTCAGATCTGCTGCCCAACAAATCGTTGCTTCTACTTCTGATTCGCACATTAAGAACGCTGCTGAGAACTTCCTAGCCTCTTTAAATAAAGCTCATCACGCGGCTCTTCAAAGAAGCAAACAATTCAATACTGCGGAAGGAACATCGGAAGCAAGAGCTTCAGCTGAAACGGGTTCTGATTCAACTTCAGTCAATAATGATGTCTTAGTGATGAACCGGCTTCTACACAACGGCAGAAGCGCAGAGTCTTCTTTAGAAGAGATCTTTCACCGAACAGAAGTCCGAGAACAAGTTGGTTTTGATCGTGCGGCCCAAGCCAAAATAGCTGCAACGGGCAAAGAAACCTTTGGCGCTGGTCAGATTGACGCACCGCGGAAGCTTAATAAAGCCATCGGAAAGGCAATGATCGAACAAAACTTCCAAAAAAACGAACAAGAAGTCCTAAAGCAAAATCACCAATTCAGAAATCAAATTCATGAAGAAAGTCGAAAACAAAATACCGAACCTGAGCGCAATAAAGCTTTTGTTGATTCCGTTAGAAATCAGGCGCAAACCATCGACAACACTAAAACTAACTTAGAAGATAATGCGAAAGAACAAGAGCAAGGAGTGATCAACGCAGTTGAAAGGTACCATCTAGACCAGAAAGGATTAAGCACAGTCCTAGCAGTGAGCTTAGCTGGTGGTCTTGGCTATAAAAGTCCGATGAACTAAGCCTCAAAAGACTTTTTAACCTCATTGGCGACTTGTTTCAATTGAAGGGTGTAAGTTTGTACAATTGAAACTGAAATGGCCAGTGTAGCAGCCACTTACATTTCGTTTCAGTTGAAGGATGTAAGTTTGTGCAATTGAAACGAAGTTAAACAAGAGTATTTACAAGAGGCCTTAAAAGTTTCAGTTGAAGGATGTAAGTTTGTGCAATTGAAACTTGAATTGTCTAATGCTTCGACTACTTATACCCAGTTTCAGTTGAAGGATGTAAGTTTGTGCAATTGAAACCCCTCAGCTAACCCCATGAAATTTTTAAATTTTATTTGTAGTTAGCTGAGGAATTCTTCGAAACAGATCAAACTGCATGAAAAGCACCGAAATTTTCGAAAAAATATCTCCTTGACTCAATAACACTGAGCTCTTCATAATTTAAATCAGAATCGTAATGATTAATCTGAGCTCCCAAAAAAGATTTTTCCTTTAGCATCGCACTTCTTAGGAATCAAAAGCAAACCTAGCTACAAAAATGCGGGACGATGGTCTTGTTTTCCTTTGTCGGCCTCTCCGAGCTCAATGAGGATGGGAACCTCCTCCGGCAGAACCAAGATATGATTATCCACTTCTTCGTATCATTGTTCTAACTTAACAGCAGCCCCACTTTATGAAAGCCCTCTCTTTTAACCCGAATACAAGAGCCATCCGGTAAAGAACTTTACTCGCACTGTCAGCCCCATACCTCCTTGCCTGTATTTGAGTTAACGCTTCTTGCAGTTTAGATTCCGCGCTTTCACCTTCTCTTGAAACTTTAAATTCGAATATCCAAGTCCTCTCTCCAATTTCGACTTCAAGATCCGCACGACCATGCGCATTGTGATGCTCAACACGTGAATTCAGACCGGCTCCAGAGAAGTAGACCTGAACAAATGCTCTCAGCGAAGACTCATCTCTGACGGGATAACGGGCATAATCAATGGCTGCAAACAATCGATTCAATATATGAAATACCGCCTCCGGCTTGTCTTTGGATAAAACTTTCACAATCGGACCCGCTCCGACCTGGCCCGGAACTCTTCCATTTAAAAGTTGCTCCAAATATAGCTGGGCTATGGCTCTTTTAACTTCTTTATTGGGATATCCTAGAAATACAGTGTCGCCATACTCTACAGATTTAATCGTCAGATAACCTGCTTGTGTCAACAATCCGACATCTGACAAATTTTCAACATCGGATGAACTGCTAAGGACATTTAACGGCAAACTTTGTTCCTTATCGTATTCTTCCGGATTTTTTAATGAATGAGACTGAAGATACTGGATTAATACGCTCGGTTTTCCGCCGCTTTCAAACCAATAATCCTTCAAGCCTCTTTCAGGTGATGAGAAAAAACGCAACAAAGACCAAGGAGCAAATACCTTTTGTTTTGCTGTCTCTTCAAAACAAAAACCGTCATAGTGTTCCGTCAGTTCTAGCAAAAGTTCTTCCTTTGTAGTGCCTAGTGTTTCCGAAGCAGAAATCAAGTACTCAGAAAAGTACTCCTGCACCTCAGTATGTGTGTATCCTAAAAGCGAGCCATATTCTGCCGACAGTGAAATATCCGATAAATTATTTAATTCCGAAAAAATACTGGTCTTATTAAATTTTGTTATTCCGGTGATGAACAAAAAACGTAAGGCAGCATCGTTTGATTTTAAAGTTGCATAAAAACGAGAAAGTTCTGTTCGAACATCTTCAAAAAGATCTTTTCTATCTAAGCATGAGGTAAGCGGCGCATCATACTCATCTATCAACAACACTACAGAACTCAAAGCTTGCTTCTTAAACCAAGTAGACAATTGACTTATGAGCGAGGTACCGTGAAGTTCAAAACGAAATCCGTAAGGCGCAAAAGCTTCAACAATTAAATCGTGAAATTGGAGTTCAAACTCTTTCAAATTACGGAAACTTTTTGCTTCAGAGAAATCTAGTCTTATCACTAGGAGTTTTTCTTCTTCTTTCCAAAGTTTTTCAATCTTGAGACCATGAAAGTCTCTCATTCCATATTTGAATAAAGATTCAAACGTGGAAATTAACAACGATTTCCCAAATCTTCTCGGACGAGCTAAAAAATACTTCCCATTCTGACAGGCCAGGGTGTAGACCTTATCTGTCTTGTCAACATATATTTGGCCAAGTTGTCTTAACTTCTGGAATGATGATGTACCCAAGGGCAACTGTCGCAATAGTTCCGTATTCATAGAGTCCTTCCTTTTCTCATCATTATAAAGTGTCGGCTTTTCTCAAGCCTTCCCTCTTCATGGAGTAACTCAAAAAATTGAACAAATCCGCCTTACAATCACGCCGGCTCGGGTTATATCTTGATTCAGAGGAGTTCAAAGCACGCTCAGTTAACCTACTCAACTCAACTACTACTTCTTTGGATAAATCCAGTTCTGCCTAAGATCCATATTCTCTCTTTCGGGACATAAGTATGAGCTGAAAAAATCAAGAAATATCTGAAATGGGTCTCTCACCGGTTCCTTTTCTTTTGAAGCATGAACCAAGTAATTCTTCTAAAAAATCTCGATTCCTTCTTTTCTACAAATTCCAAGATATGATTTCTTTCTAGACCAACTCAACACTTAGATGCTTCACAAATCTCATCGATGAAAGAACATTTAAACGGTATTTTTTGGAATACAGGAGCTTTCGAAATGAACCTCCTATGTTCCGCAAAAACGAATGAAATCTGCAACTCTTTCCGGGCAAATCTGAATCATCTAACCTGGAATTGGCTGAGTCTGCTCGAAAACAATCCTGCTTCGCTTAGTCAAGCAACTACTGTTTTGGAAGGGAGGGCCAGCGATGACTTAAATCCTTTTGATGCCATGCAGGTTAAGAATTTTGCATACGGCGCTGAGTTCTTATTGAACCTTGTAAAAGAACAAAAATTTGACCTTTCTGTGCCTATTGCTTGTAATCTTCATAGCAAAGTCGGCAACCACGAAGCTCTTGAATGGGGACGCCTCAGAAACGCTCCCGTCACTCTCAGAAATATCAAATTTTGTCCCCCCACTGCTAATCTCCTTCAGATCATCAACAATGGTTTCCGCTACTTGGAAGAGTGCATTTCCAATCCGGCAGAAAAAGCAATTGCAACTTTTCTGTTTGTGGCTAGAAATCAGCCGTTCTACGATGCAAACAAACGAGCCGCATCTTTACTGATGAATGGCTTATTGATGAAAAGCGGATTCTTTCCAATTTCAATACATCCGCGCAATACTCGGATTTTTCATGCAGCTCTGGGAAGGTTCTACGAGACTGGCGATGCCAACCCAATGTTTGATTTGTTCCTCCGGCTCTCCCACCCTTGCAAACTTTAGAGCTTAAAAACCCTTTGGAAAGTTAACGGCTTAAGTGTTTACGTCAAAACCGCAACATCAAAAGAGGGCCTTCCTCTAAACTCATTCAATCCTAATAAAAATCATCACTTTTGAAACCAACTTTTGAGTGAGTAAAGAATAAGATATTGATGCCCATTTTCAAAGTTACACGGTATGGCTTTTTTGGAAAAGTTTTGACGACTCAGATTGCAACAATTGAGCTTTTCTCTCTGGTGAGAACTTTCAATCGGGAAGAGTTTTATCTCTTTGGAAGAAAGATTTTTGTGCGTCCGCTTCCTTTGGCTTTCTCGCAAGCTTCAATGATTAACTCAGTCTTTTCTCGTCAAAACAGAGAGACACTCCGACAACAATCGAAAACTAAAGCATCTATGCCTTCGGAATCTCTTACGCCGGAGACAAATGAAGATAAGAGTTGCTTCAAACGAAAAGTCATTCTCTTAATGACCGACCATCTCGCTTTAGTCGGAGGTGCCGAAACCAGGATCGTAAGAACTGCAGAACTTTTATCTGAACTTAATTTTGTTCCCATCCTCCTGTGCCAACATAATGCTCATGCCGCTTCTCAAAAATTCCCCAATTTAATTTTGAATTATCGAGATCCGCACATCGGTACAGTCATTGGTAAATGGATTGACGAAGGACTCATCCACGGCATTGAATTCCATGTCAAAAATCCTCGGGTACTTTACGACCTTCCGTTGTTTGAGTGGAAAGATAAAATAATATTAGGAGCTCAAATCCATAACCTATTTGCATTGACGCAGGAACTGAAACAACAATTTGAATATTGTCATTACATTGTTTCCTCTCAATTGGCCTTTGTGCCCAAAACTAAAGTCATTCGAAACTGGATCGACGCCTCTAAGTCAAATTCGTTCTGGAGCTACAAAAATCAAAAGAAAGCACTATTAATTTCTCGCCTCTCCAAAGACAAAAAGATGCACTTCTCTAAGTTTGTCAACTTCTGCCGAAAACATGAACTAGATTTTCATATTGCTTCCGATTGGCCACGGCTGCCGTGGCAACGTCGTTTTCTTTCTTCTCTTGAACTAAACGATGCTGAATTCATCGGACCGGTGTCCTCTAATTCTTACCTCAGACATTCAGCTGGACAATATCTGTTCATCGCTGGAATTGGCCAAGTTCCGCTTGAAGCTGCATCTTTGGGAATTCCTACCGCTGTAATGTCATCGAAATCCGAAAAGGAGTTTCAAGATCCGCTCGTTTTTCTTGAAAAAGACAATTTACCTCTCCTTGAGCAATGGAACTTTGTGATCAATCAATGTCCTATCCATACTCTTACGCCTAATGCTCAAAGGTTTATGCAGAATCAAACAACTGGAGCAATCAGGGAAGAATTTTTCTTAGAAGATGAACTCAAAAATCTGCGAACTCCGAATGACCTAATTGAAGTCTACGAAAGATGCTATATGAAACCGTCTTAGGAGATATGAATCAAAATCCTTTCATTCAATGAGCATAAAAATACTTATTCACCCCAATTGAGCCGCCGATCTTTGAAAAAAGCCCCAGATTAGATGACGTTTTATTCCGTTTTAGTTTTCTGGATGTCCGAAGATCTGCTGGAACTTTCTTTTTTGTCATTCTGCTCTCTAGTAATTTTTACCTTGCAGCAACATTCCTTTTCAGGGGTAATAAGGATTTTTTTGAATATGCTCTTTAAGTCTTTCATGATGAACTATCCTAATAATGAATTAAAAATAAAGCCCGTTGCGCAAGCGACGGCAAAAACTGAGATAAGAAAGGCGGCCAGCATCTTCTTGGTAAAAATAGAGCTGAGCAAAGAAACTTCGGGAAGACTTGCGCCTCCGCCCCCAATCATTAGCGACACTAAAACACCGGGCCCTAACCCTACACTCTGAAGAACCGTGGCCATTGGAATAATAGTTTCCGTTCTTATGTAGAGGGGAATTCCAATGAGCGCTGCAGCTGGAACACTAAACCACGCTGGGATCCCTCCAACTTTTTGAACAACGGAAACCGGTAGGAGCCCATGAATAAGAGCTCCGATCGCAGTACCGACAAGAAGGTAAGGGAATACTTTTCTAAGGAGCAAAAGAGAATTGAGGATTGACGTTTGAATAACGGTTTTTAGTTTCATTCCAAACGTACCGGCTAATTCCGACCACATCTGTAGCTCTTTCTTTCCTCCGGTGATACTAATGTCATAAATCTCTTTTTCAAACCCAAATTTCTCCAAAACCAGTCCGCACAAAACTGCAAAGATAAAAGTACATAAACCGTACAGAATTGCAGTTTTAATCCCGAAAAACACTCCCATCAGAGTGATGATGGCAGGGTTCATAATCGGAGATGCTAAAAGAAAAGCAATCGAAGTGGAGAAAGGAGCCTTTGAGTTAACAAAGCCCACAAATAACGGAATAGTTGAGCAGGAGCAAAACGGAGTAACGCCTCCGAGAAGAGCCCCGCAGCACGCAGATAAAAATTTATTGCTTCTCGAAAACTTAAAAATTTTGCTCTTTGGATTGATGAAAAATTGACCGATCCCAACTAAAAACGAAATCAGAAAAAACAATCCAATAAGCTCAAAAGTAAGTTTTAAAAATTCAAGCAGAAAAGAAGGCATCATGATCCTAAATAAAGATAATAAGGACTCCTCTGCAAGCTAGAGCCTGCATGCTTCTTAGAAGGTGTAAGAATGTAGAGAAGCTGAGGTTTCGGAATCCTTTACATCATTCTTTTGATTCTTCTCATTGTTACTGTATTTCTCGAACATTGAAGGAAGCCCTTCAGACAAGTCAACTCAATCGAATAGAGGATAGAATTAGCTTTCTTTTGTGCCTTAACGACTTGAGCTTCTTTCAAAACTGCAAGATGTCGAGAAACAGTAGGCATTTCCAACTGAACCATGTTTGTGAGCTCAGTAACTGTTTTTGGATTTTCAAGCATCGCCTCTACCATCATTAAGCGAGCAGGATGGCCGAGAGCTTTAAATATTTTCGCTTGCTCTTCGTAAACTTCAGGAAATTGTGCCATTCTCTTTAGACTCCCACCTACTCCACTCAGCAAAGAATCTTCCTAATTCTTTATAAAATTCGTGCTTGGCTTCTGTTTCTAACAGCAGAGACCATTCTAGGATGAATTTACTGAGAAATCTTTCAAAAAATTCGGCTTTTTCTTCTGGTTCTAAAAGCTCGTATATCTCGAGAACCGGAACAATATGTTCCGGTGGCTCTTTTATGTCTCTTTCTACTTCAAAACCCCTGCTTCCTAGGTAAGATAAATATTCGTCCAGAATCTTGTCGCCCAACTTATCTTTCCAGCAAGTAAGATAATTCTTAGCAGGAGGACTACCAGGACTTAAAAAAAGCCGTGTGTAGTCCAAAAGCATTGCTTCAAAAGATTTTGCATCTTGGGTCCCTTGAGTGTACAAATCGTCCAGACGTCGGGCCTTTTCTGCTAATTGTCCATCCAAAGATTCTGCAGCTTTCAAAAAAACATGCATATCTCTAAGTTCCTGACTGGGTTCAAATAAACCGAGCAAAACAAGATTAAGAGGTCTCTTCGTCATAAATACATTTCGCGGCAAGGAAGAGGCTTAAGCCCCTTCCGTGTTAATAGGTTAATAGATCACTCTCTCGGAGAGAACTGTCCCATGTAGAAGACCTTTGGATTAGTTCCTTTTTCTTCTTGAAGTCTTTGGACTTTGCCCGTCTTCAATTTTGCAGAAATAGTAGAGGTTGGATCATCTAAATCACCAAATATCCTAGCCCCCGCAGGACAGGCATCTACACAGGCAGGATTCATACCGTTGGAAGTACGGTGGTAGCAGAAGTTGCATTTTTCTACTACTCCCTCCCTTCTTTGAGCGGCGGAATCGCCTGCCTTAAATAGATTAGCATATGCTGGAACAGCGCCGGCCTTTTGGCCAAGTTCCTGAGCATCGCCTGTGGCTCCTCTTACAAGAACAGGCCGGGTTGCAGCATCCCCTCTCGGATCAACTCCTTTAGGATTGAAGCTGATGACAGAGTAAGTCTTACCGTCCAAGCTTTCGGGTCCTAACTCAGCAGAAGAGTAAGGGCAAGCATTCTGACACAGACGGCATCCTACGCATGCCTCGTCATTGTGAAGAACAACTCCTTCGGGGCTGACAAACATGGCTCCTGTCGGACAGACTTTAACGCACTGCGGATTTTCGCAATGGTTGCACATGACGGGAATAGCAATCTGTGTTGTGTTTGGGAATACTCCTCTGGTTTCTTGAATGAAATCTGCCCAATTAAATGATTGGCCTTCTCCTCGGGTTCTTGTGTTATTCTCAGCTTTGCAAGCCAGAGCGCAGGCCCCACAGGAAGAACATAAATTCAAATCAATGATCATTCCAAATCTCATTTCTCTCTCCTGGCTTAAAGTTTTTGAGAAATTTTCTTAATGTTGACTCTGGTGAATCCGCCATTTCTGCAGGAAGTACCGGATAAGCGGTCGTAGTCGTCCACTAGAATTTCATTGTTATTGCCGCCCCGGGGTGTTTTCCCGTATTCTTTTGCAGCAATCTGGCCATAGGCCCAGTGGCCCTGACCATAGGCTTTTGCAACCGTACCTGGACCTACACCTTCCCAAAGTTTCACTTCAGTGACAATGGTTCCGACCGGAGAAGAAATTTCGACGATGTCATTATCCTGAATACCGAGAGCCTTAGCATCAATCGGATTAATCTTAAGGACATCTCCCCATGAACGATCCCCGGCATCACATTTCTTGAATTCCTGCATCCAAGGAAGGTTGGCAGAGCGACCTTCACGGTTCAAGCGGCTCTTGTGATCAATGAACAAGAACGGATATTGCTTCTCTTCACCATGACGCAAAGGTTCTTCATAGTGAGGCATCCACCCTTTGATCCCTTTAGCTTGATAATGGCAAGCATCAAGAATCTTGTCAGGAGTAGTGTTGTATTTAGCTGCGTGAGCTTCTAAGACCTTTTTTAGATCTCCGGAAACAAACTCAAATTTACCGCTCGGTGTTGGGAACTTTCCGCCCCAATGTTTCTTGTAAACCTGAGGAGCGGAATTATGCATTCCTCTTTTCCTAAAATCTTCCCAACCATTGATTTGATCGCCCGGAATCGGCTTCGACGTACGGAGCCAGCATGGTGCTGAGGCTATCTTGGTAGTGATAAGCTGGAACTCTTTTTCATTAGTTGGTCTAGCACCTGTCTCAGGATCGACAAATTCTGTTGAGTAATAGTTCAGCAGTGTCGGCCAGCCTTTCTTAGCTAGTTTTTCTGCCAAAAGCCAAGTGACTTCATTTTCTTCCTGTTTTACATCCCAAATCCTATCGCATGTTGGTTGTTGCAACGAGGTCCAGGCATGCATGGAACCGAAACCTGTTACTGCGCCCATCCCTTCAGCTGCATTAAAGGTAGAAGGAAGAACAATGTCAGCAAACTGAGTCATTTCTGATGGGAACGGAACCATATGCACAAAGAACGGTACGTTAGCCAAAGCTTTTTCCCAGCGTTTGCCGTCGGCTGCAGCAAAAGGAGTGTTAGTCCACGAACTAATCATAACTTTCACGAAATCTGGATTCTCGAGCATATAGTTGGCAATATTGTTGGTCACAACGCCACTGCCCAGTTTGGCCTTCATAGCCGCCGGCATATCCAGGTCTCCACGGCCATCGATTTTCTTCCCTTTACCATGAGCCTTGGCGAGTTCGTCAATATATTTATCCATTGACGGATACTTGCCGCTGAGAGATTTGACAGGATCGTGGGTTCCTCCAACGTTATCAACTGAGCCTAAAATGCCGTTGAGCGCATGAACCACCATTGCCGTGTATGTACCTCTTGGGTTCATACAAACACCGGGCCCCATCCACACGATCACGTTCGGGGCGGCCTGTCCCATAGCCTTAGCTACCCGTCTAATTTGTTCCGCATCCAAACGGCATTCTTTTGCTGCTCTTTCAGGAGTCCAGTCTTTAGCCTCCTCGTTCCAATATGTAATCAGTCCGAGGGTGTTGTTTTCTTTAAAGGCCTGAGGATCTACCGTCTTTCCCGGAACAAACAAGTTCTTACCGTCAGCAAAGTCTCCGACAAAATCTTTATTCCATAGTCCTTCGGTAAGAAGCACATGAGCTATAGCATTAGCAAGAGCTCCGTCAGTTCCCGGAAGTATCGGAAGCCATTCTTTAGATTTAGCGGCCGCAGTAGATAGCCTCGGATCGACAGTTATTAAGATGCCCTTTTTCTGAAGCTCCCCAAGTCTTGAAATAACGTTAGGAACTTGTCTGTTGGAAGCAAAAGGATCCGTACCCCAGAACACAACGCACTTTGAATTTCCTAGGTCATAGTCCCTGTAAGAAAACAATCCCTGTGTGTAACCGGGCCCCATTTTTTCTGTTTCGGCGCAAAGAGCAGAAGTTGAGAAATTATTTGGGGATCCGAAGAGTTTTGTCAGAGTGCCATAAAGAAGAGCATGGGAAGTATTGCCGTATCTTCCTTTGAGATAAAGAAGTCTTTCCGGTTCGCCTGCATTTCGAAGTTCAACCATCTTGTCGGCTACTATATCCAGAGCTTCATCCCAGGAAATAGGAATCCATTTTGGATCGATCCCGCGTCCTTTCTGAGGATTTGTTCTCTTAAGAGGCTGTTTAATACGATCCGGATCATAATTTTCTTGAGGGATCAAATGTCCTCTTGGGCAGCAGAATCCATGATTACCTTTCGAATTTTGATTTCCGCGTACTCTTGTGGCTCGCCCATTCTGATTAAAAACTTCGATAGCACAGTATTGAGTGCATCCCTGACAAGCCGATCCAATCCATTTGCCTTCAGCTGGACTGCACGGAAGCGGGAGTCTTTTTACTGAGAGGCCTTGTGCCAGCACTGTTGGTGCAGAAACCATCAAAGCAGCGCTGCCGGTAAGCTGCATAAATACTCTTCTTGTAAGTTTCATAAGAGGTTCTCCTTGGGGAAAGAGATTAGAAATTAGCTAATTTTATATTTAGCTATATTGCTAAGTATAACCTAAAGAAAAATAAATATGAACAGCATTAATCCGGTTGAGTATTTCTGATTTTCTTAAACTTCTTTAAAAACTCTGCTGGCTGGATTCATCATCCGAACTTTTTTCAATCTTACGTATAACTGATTACCCGGAAAGGAGCCAGTCCAGAGCGTTAATTTTGTGAACACCATCGATACTTGCCTTCGGATCATTGTCTAATGTTAAAAGATACTTGGGAAAATTATCTTGAATTCGAAGCAAAGGACGCAATTCTCGATGCAAAACCTCTTCGTCTCTCACCGAAGCTGCAACTTGAATGTAAATTTTTTCTTGACCGTTAGTACATACAAAATCAACTTCAAATTCTTCAAGTTTTCCCGTGAAGACCTTATAGCCTCTCCGCTTCAATTCCAGAAATACTACGTTTTCCAAGAGGTGGCCTATGTCAGCCAGAGAGCGACTTCCCAACAGCGTTCTTACCAGACCTAAGTCCACGGCGTAATACTTAACAGAGTTCTTCAGAAGTCTTTTCTCTTTAATATCCCACCGGTGAACCTCGTACAAAACGAAAGAATCTAATAAGCTACGAAGATATTTCTCTGTTGTTTTGTTATCCGGCTGATAACCACCAGACCTCATTAACTTTGAGACTCTTGCAATCGAAATTCGATCACCTATGAATTCACAACAAACCTTGGCTGCTTTTACCAATGTTAATGGTTCGCGAATCTTTCCTGATGAGAGGATATCTTTAATAATAACCGTGCTGAAAATTCCTTCAAGAACTTTGTCCACAAATTCGGTTTTGCCGGGAACTTCTAAATAGAACGGAAAAGAAGTTGTCGAAAGATAGAGCGCCAATAGCTCCTCTGGGCTTTTCTCTGGAAAAGCTTCTCTGAATTCTTTCAAAGAGAGCGGCAACACTTCAATTTGGACGTTCCGGCCGGATACAAGCGTAGCCAGCTCACTGGAAATTATTTGATTGTTTGAGCAGGTGAGATAAATGTCGAAATTTTCATGAAGAAAAAGAGTTGCGATTGTCTTTTCAAAATTCCTAACATGATGAATCTCATCGAAAAACAAATAGTATTTACAAGGACTTACAGCATGCGCAAGAATATAACGGTGGAGCTCTCCACAGTCACTGAGGTTTTGATTATCAGGATCTTCTAAATTAATTTCAATAATCTGGTCAGGATTGACTCCGCTTTTAAGAAGGCGTCGGCCAAAGCTTTCCAATAAAGCAGACTTACCGCACCAGCGCACTCCAGTAACAATCTTAATGAATGGAAGTTCTTTCCACTTATCTAACTCTGAAAGATATGCCTCTCTTTCCATTGCAGTCCTTTTCCTAATGGCACATGAGAAGTCCACTTTTTTGGACTACGCTCCATTTTTTAGTCAAAATTTTAAATTATTGGAACATAATCCAACTTTTAAAAAAAGCCCTCCTATGAATTTACATTTGGATGGTGCCTTTCTTTTCACGGAGTCTCATCTTAGTCGCCATTCACAGAACAGTAGCCTTTATGCAATGGAATCTGTGGTCGTACAAAGGGAGAAGAGAACAAACCAAAACAAATCCCTCTAATCCCATCGGAATCCGGCATCTTTTTTTCAATTAAATCTGGGGAAAGGCAACAAGAAAAGCGTCCGAGACTTCCCCCTCCAATGCCGCTCGGAGGGACCAGACATTACTTTTGATGGCGCTCGTGTAAGAACAAATTGTTCTTTGGTGTCTCTGCAAACGGCCGATGCAATATTGAATGATTTGTTGTTTTCGGTTTGATTCAATACTTCTAAAAAGACAACCTTAAATACGGAAGCGCTTGAGGAGACCTCTTATGGCAGAGAAGACCATCTAAATAAAGGTCCCCTCTACAATGCAAACGAATTTCATCAAAACACTTTCATCGTAAAAGACCATTCCCTGTGGTCTTGCACGCCTTGTGGCTTGCTCACTTTTTAATGGTTGTCCATATAATTCCAACTCAAGTCCTTCTGGCAATTATTCGCTCTTCAAACTCAACGCCAAAATAGAAACCAGAATTAATCCGATACCCATCAAAGTCCAAGCAGAATAAGGCTCATGAAGAAGGAAGATTCCCCAGCAAGCGGCTCCCATCGGCTCCGCCAGACCTAGAGTAGAAGCTACGCTTGCTTTAGTGTGTCGAACACCGGTAAAGAAAAAGGCAAACGCTAGAGATGCCGTTACTAAGCCAAGTGCGACTGCACAGCTAAGGCCTTGTGCCGTAGCGATCCAAGATATCGGGAAAAACATCAGCATGGGTGCATTGATGATAGCCACCAACCCCATGACAACTACCATGGCGGATTCTGAAGAGACGCCTTCCATCGCCTTCGGTGCGGCTACAATTTCGCCGGCATAACATAGCCCGGCCAACAGAGGAAGGAGCAAATAAATCCAATGGATGGTTGAATTAAAATTCTCTAAATTCAATAAAACAATGCCGACAATCGCTGTCACAGTCGAGAAATACCAAATCTTTGAGGGATTTTTACCGTAAACGATCTTCTCAATGATCGCCGTCCAGATAGGCGTTGAACCAATGGCTGCAATGGTTCCAACGGCTACGCCCGTCTTTGGAAGTGACGAAAAGAACAATAGTTGGAAGCCATATAAACACAAAGCCACCAACACGAGAAATTTAAAATTAAAAGAGGACCAAGAGCTCGGAAATTTTTTTGCAGCCCAGCAGAAAGCAGCTAGACCTAAAGTGCCAATAACCATTCTTGCTTCAGTTACAGTAAATGGTGTTGCTCCCTCTGGCGCAAAACTCTGGATCGTTCCCGAAAAACTAAAGCACAAGGCACCAATCAAAACAAAAAGAGGGCCTGATAATCTCATTTTCTTCCTTTCCCTTGGAATTCTTCCTTCTTCTCTTAGGAAGGAATTCTCTTTTATCGTTATATTTTTTGCTAACAGAAGTGAGCAAACAGAATGCCTAACATTCCATCTACGAATCCTTCAGAGGTTTTCCCTGAATGTTTTTCAACAACTTTGTCTCAGGATCCAACACAAAGATTTCTTGTTTCATCCATGGAGCAATATCAACCAGCTCTTTCAAGATATCCTCACGGAGAATTCGGCACGCCTCTTCAATAAAAGTGTTCATAAGAATCTCAGGCTCATTTCTTCTTGCAAGCACATATACTTTTCTAGATAGAAGAGGCGCCGGCATTGGTCGATAGCTCACCTTATCCATGAAATTTTTATTTTGAAGAATCGTCGACGCCCTCGACACTGTCCAGCCGACTCCTTCACTGATCAAAGCGAGCATTGTACTGTTGCTATCAACCTCAAGTTGATGAGGAAGAGATATCCCTGAGGTATCTAAGAAAACTTCATTAAGTTTTCCTCCCCCGCTGGAGTGATGGTATTTGAGGAAAGGCAAACCGCAAAATTTAAGAGAGTCCCAAGACTTCCAACATTTTGAGTTTTCCATCTTTTTTGGAAAAACCAGCAAACTTCCTTCCTGAAAAATCTTCTGCCGCTTCAAATTTGCTAAATCCACCGTTGAATCACTCGAGAAAATCACGTCAAGCTCTCCGCTTAAGAGCTTTTGATGGAGGACATCTGAAGTACCGACTACTGATACCAACTGTCTGGTTTTATTCCGGAGCCGAATGATGAGTTTCGGTAACAGATCAACACTCAGACTTTCAATGCATCCAATTCTGATTAACGGCTTCAATTTGTTTTCTTGTCGGATGTTTTGAGCTAAATTTCCGAAAGAAAGCACATACCTTTCCAATTCTTGCTTAAGCACCTGGCCCTCTGGGGTTAGTCTTACCGGCCGGCTGTTCCTTTCAAAGAGAGGCACTCTCCACTCGTCTTCCCAATGCTTGATTATTCGGGAAACCGCGCTCTGAGTCATTCCGAACATCTCTCCGGCCTCTGTAAAACTGCACGTTTGGGCTGCCTTCAAAAAAAATTTGAGCTGCTTTATTCAGAAACAAATCGGATGCGTTAGAAATATCAGTCATATTGTCAGAACCTCCGTCGGCAAAGGTCTTTCCGTCAATATTCCTTTGTGCTATGAGTTTGCACAGGAATGTTTTTCATTCTTTGGAAGCATGTTCTTTAACACTTTACCACCATTGCTGCAAAGTTATACAAGAACAAACCTCAACCTGATAAGGAGCTGTCTATGTTTTGGATTCAAGCTTTAGTCATATTGGCGTGTATTATGATCGGCGCGAGAAAGAGCGGCGTCGCCATGGGTTTTGCAGGCGGTGTTGGTCTTTTCATACTCGTTTTTATTTTCGGTCTAAGACCCGCCTCGCCTCCTGTTAATGTCTTACTTATCATTATTGCAGTATCGGCCATGGCCGCTTGTCTGCAAGTAGCCGGGGGTCTTGACTTATTGGTACATTTGGCGGAAAAGCTTCTCAGAAGAAATCCCAACCGAATCACCTTTATGGCACCAATTGTCACTTTTCTCTTCACGGTATTCACCGGAACTAGTTACGTTGCGCTGGCTGTTTATCCGGTTATTTGCGAAGTTGCTTTAGAAGCCAAGATCAGAGTTGAAAGACCCATGTCAATCGCTTTGATTGCTAGTCAACACGGTATTTCTGCCTCTCCGGTTTCAGCTTCCACCGCTGCCCTCCTTGCTGTTCTTGCAGCTCAAGGCGTTTCTCTTGGACAGATAATGCTTGTTTTAGTGCCTGCCATTTTCCTAGGCATCATGATTGGAGCGGTAAGTGTTTACAAGAAAGGTCTCGAACTGGAAAACGATCCGGAATTCAAAAAGCTTATTGATTCGGGTGAAATTACTTTAGGAAAAGGAGCCTCTCGGGAATACAAACCAACAAAAGAAGCCTTAATTTCCGTTACCCTGTTTGCTCTCGGTGTTGCTTCCATCGTTCTTCTCGGCAGCGTTAAATCCTTAATGCCTCATTGGATGATTAACGGCAAAGATACATACCTTTCGATTCCCAATGCAATTGAAATCATTGCTTTCTTCACTTCCTTCTTAATTGTCTTCGCCTGCGGCCTCAAACCTTCAAATATCGCTAAGAGCAGCGTGTTTTCTGCAGGTATAACCGGTGTTATCGCAATCTTCGGTATCGCATGGATGACGGATACTTTCTTCCTGGCCCATAAAGCCATGATTATCGATAATCTCGGCGGAATCGTTCGCGAATTCCCGATCCTTTTCGCGGTCATGATTTTTGTTATGTCTGCTTTGCTCCTCAGCCAAGGTGCTACAACCCGTTCAATTATGCCTCTAGGCGTCTCCCTTGGTTTGCCGCTCGGCTCTTTAGTAGCTTTTGCACCCGCAGTCAATGGTCTCTTCTTCTTCCCCGCAACCGGCAGTGCAATTTCTGCGATCACATTCGACCGTTCGGGGACTACAAAGATCGGCAGCTATGTTCTCAACCACAGCTTCCAACTTCCGGGATTTGTCACCTGCATTAGCTCAATCTTGATCGGTCTTGTTATCTCTTACTTTGTTTTCTAAAAGGAACTAAAAATGCGTATTGAAAAAGATTCATTAGGCTCTTTGCCGGTTCCGGATGATGCCTACTTCGGCATCCAAACTGTCCGCTGTGCCCAGAATTATGACGTCACCGACCATACCTTCAATGAATTACCTCATGTAATTAAAGCTGTTGCTGAAGTCAAAATGGCCGCTGCCCTTGCCAATGAAGAGATCGGCGCCCTTGAGCCGGAAAAAGCAAAAGCCATTGTGCAGGCTTGTCAGGAAATCATTGACGGAAAATTCTCTGATCAGTTCCCGGTAAACATTTGGAGAAGCCACGGCACGGGCGTCAATATGAACGTTAACGAAGTCATTGCCAACCGAGCCAATGAAATTCTTACTGGGAAGAAAGGATATGATGCCGTTCACCCGAACACTCACGTGAACATGTGTCAGTCCTCAAACGATATCTATCCTGCAGCCGAAGCAATCGTTCTGTACCGAATGATTACCAAAACATTGAAATCCGTGAAGTATTTTGAAGATTCTCTCGCGGAAAAAGCCAAGGAGCTTAAAGATGTTCCCCGTTTAGGCAGAACCTGTATGCAAGATGCAGTGCCGATGACGTTTGGTCAAGTCTTCGGTGCTTGGCATAGCCTCATCGCCAGAAATAGAAAACGGCTGGAGAATCTGCTGCCGGAATATCAAGAAACTATCCTTGGCGCAACTGTACTCGGCAGCGGCATGGGCGAACTTCCGGGATATAACGAAACAGTTTATAAGCATTTGTCTAAAGTCGTTGGCTTTGAGATGAAGCAAGCTAAGTTTGCTGAAGAAGTTATCGAGGACTCTGCTCTGTTTGACGGCTCTCAGAACAATGATTCATTCATCTACTTGATGGGTGTCTTGAAGGCTATCGCATGTGCAGGCGGCCGCATCGGCAATGACCTCTATGTATTCAGTTCCGGTCCAAGAACAGGAATTGGCGAAATTATCCTTCCGTCGATTGCTCCCGGATCCTCCATCATGCCGGGCAAAATCAATCCTTACATGCCTGAGTTACTCCTCCAGATTATGCAGCAAATTATTTCGCATGACATGATGGCAACCTTGACGGTGAACGAATCCGACTTGGATCTTTGCTCTTCAACTTGCGGCAGTTTCTTAGGAGCAATGGAGTCTCTTGAACTCATTGACAAAGGCTTCCGCCTTGTAGCAGACAGATGCATTAAAGGTATAAAGGTCAACGCAGAAAAAGCACGACAGAATGCAGAAATGAGTACCTCTTTAGCAACGATGGTTTCTGCTCTTTACGGCTATCCGACCGGTACAAAGATTGCCCACAAAGCCTGGAACGAAGGAAAATCGTGCAAAGAAGTTGCCTTGGAGGAAGGATTGATTCCGCCTGAAGTAGCTGAAGAACTCTTTGATGTCAGAAAGCTGGCCGATAGAAAAGCCACAATTGAAATGTTCAATAAGTTTAAGAGCCTCAGAAAAATCGACTAGGAGAAACCAAATGAGACAAGAACATGACGGATTAGGCACAATGGAGCTTCCGGACGAAGCTTACTGGGGCATCGTTTCTGAAAGAAATAAAGAAGCTTTTGATGTGGGACCGCTGACATTGGATGATTATGCGCCTTACATGCGTGCAGTTGCTCTTTGCAAAATCGCATGTGCACGTGCAAATGCAGAAATTGGTGCTTTGGATCCCGAAAAAGCAAAATACATTGAGAAAGCCGCTTGGGAAATCGTCGAGGGGAAACTAAAAGGCAATTTCGTTGTCAACATTTACAGAGGCTCGGGCACCCCGGCTAACATGATTGTCAATGAAGTCATTGCCCACAGAGCTAATGAATTAATTTCCGGAGATAAAAGTAAAGGCGGCATTCATCCGAACACTCACGTCAACATGTGTCAGTCAACCAATGACCTGATTCCAACGGCCAAAGAAATTGTTGTCCATGATGAACTTGGAAAAGTTATTGAAGCTACGAAGTACTTTGCTCAAGTTCTTCGCCAAAAACAAGAAGAGTTCAAGGATGTCATCAAGATGGGACGCACTTGCCTGCAAGATGCTGTTCCCATGACTCTCGGCCAGGAATTTGGAGCTTTTGCTCACGCCGCTGAACGATTGGCCAAGCGAATAGCCGTGGAACAAGCAAGATGGAACCAATCCTGCATCGGCGGAACTTGTGTTGGCACAGGTATGGGATGCATGCCAGGGTTTAGAGCAGTTATTGACAAACACCTGTCCGACGTTTGTGGTCGCCCAATCCATACGGAAGAAGATTTGTTTGACGGAATGATGGCAACAGATGGCTTGGTCATAGCTCATGCTCACCTTCAGGCCTTAGCAACTTTAGTATGGAAAGTTGCCCGAGATATTCGACTTCTCGGTTCAGGACCTAGAGCAGGCTTCGGAGAAATCAATCTGCCTGCCGTAGCTCCGGGGTCCTCTATCATGCCAGGCAAAGTCAATCCTGTTATTCCGGAAATGGTATTCCTTTCAACAGACCGAGTCTGTTCTAATCATGCAGGCTTAGTTGCTGGCGTTCTTTCCGGCTGGCTGGAACTCGGAACTTCTTCAGGCGTTCCAATCAAAAGTTTCATTGAAAGCAGCGACTTGCTGAGTAGAACAATGAGAGTTTTCGCCGACAAATGCATCAAAGGCATTACTGCGAATAAAGAGCATTGCTTAGCAATGACTGAGAAATCCACCTCATTAGCGACGATGGTCTCAGCTCTCTTTGGATATGAAGTTGGTACTAAGATTGCCCACATCGCCATCGACGAAGATATCACCTGCAAAGAAGCCGCCAAAAAGGCCGGAGTCCTTCCTGACGAAGTCATTGACGAACTTTTTGATATCAACAATTTGGTCGAACCTGAAAAGATGGAAGCTTTATTCGCCAAATATCAAAATTACAGAAAGGTCTAGTGTCTTCTAACGTAATCTAAATAAGCGAGGAACTTCCAATCCTCGCTTTTCTTCGAAAAATAAGAAAAAAGGTTCCTAAACTAAAAATTTGACATCCTTCCTCTAGATTCAAAGAGGAAGGATGTCTTCGTTTTTAGGCCTCAGCCTTTTCTTAAAAAGCTGAGTGGTTCCAAGTTTATTTGCCGACTTGTTTTACAGAAAAACGAATCTCGGCCGGAAAACCTTTGACAAGGTCCCCAGCTTTCACGGAGCGGAATGCGTTTTCTTCATCAGCTCCCTGCTTTACCGCCGCAGTGATCTTTTCTTGAAGAGCAGCAGCATCTTCTTTGCACACGCCGGTGTTAACCAAGAATCTGGCATCGCCGGCAATAGCATTTACCGTTGCGCCGCCCTTGAAGTTATAGGCGGAAGCACAAGGAAGTGCTTTTTCCAATGCAAGAATGGCACGAGCTCCGGCATGAACGGCATTAACGTTGCCGTAGTTGCCGTTGGAGTGGCCTCCCGGACCGGTCATTTCAACTTCAAAAACAGCTGCATTAGCGGCAGAACAAAGACCGAACAAACCAATTAAAAGTAATTTCTTCATTTCTGCCTCCTACTTATAAACTTCTTCAGTGGTTCTCTTGCCCATCGGGTCAAGCAGCGGTTTAACGACTTTACCGTCAGCGGTGTTGTAGCCTGCGGCCATCAAGCCCATAAGAATCATGCGGTATACACGGTTTCCTTCGGCTTTTCCGTCACCCGGAATGCCCCATTCATACCATGTGTGTCCCCCGCCGCCCGCAGCAGGAGTTCCTACATTGATATTGATAGTCGGAACACCAACGGCAGCAGGAACATTGTCGTTCAAAGAAGAAGCTCCTTCAGCAAGTGCTTTTCTTTGGTCAATGCCGACTGTATCTGCAGCCTGCCAATGAATCTGAACTACCGGATCGTCGTAGTTAGTTCTGCGGTGAGCTGGTCTGTCGCCGAACCAAACCAATTCCATCTTAACTGCTTTAGGATCGCCTTTCTTGAGACCGAATTTTGCATTTTCGGCATCCATCGCTTCTTGGAACTTAGGTTCGATCTTCGATCTGATCGCTAAGAGTGGTTCCGGTGTCGGGCTTCTCATATCAACCATCAAAGTGCACTCTTCGCTTCTGCCGCCTTCAGGAGCCTTTGTACATTCGCCGACGCCAACGGTATATGTTGTTCTTTCAGCTTTCTTGTCAAGATCGTAAGGAGTCTTGAGATCGGCAATCGCAGCGACTGCACGGTTCATTGCCATCAAAGCGGACGGCTGCTGTGCTCCGGCTTTCACGCCTTTGGGGTCGATGTACTTAATTTCAAAACGATAAGAGCCGAGATAGTTAACGGCACCGGAACCGGGACGTGTACTGTCGGCGGAAATATTGGCCACGAAGTTCAATGCATTGTTGCCTTTGCCCGTGTCTTGGCTGTAGCCGTATAACTGTTTCATACCTGCCAAGTTGCCTTTTCCTTCTTCACCGGCGGTCCCGCATACCCACAAGTCATAAACCGGCTTAACTTTGTATTTCGTTAAGATCTGAGCGATCTGCATAACCGCAGCAGTATTAATCATTGCATCGTTGTAGCCCGGAACGTAGAGACGATAGCCGCCTTTAGCAATGGCATCGTCTAGGCTGTCATATCTCTTATAGGCTTTTTTATAGTTTTCGTCTTCAATGATTTTGCCGTTCTTATCGAAATGCAGTTCATCCGGAATAGCAGCTAATTCCTGAGGTGTTTTAACCAAAGGAGATTCGGCTTTTTGAAGCTTGATCGGCATGTAGGGTTTATCCTTCGGAGGAAGAACCGGAGGATTAACAGTATCGATATGACCTTCTAACAAAACTTTCGGACCCTGACCGGCATAAGCTTGAGCGCCGGCAGTCTGAGAATAAGTTCCGGGAATTCTTACGCAGGCGTTGTAAACTGGAAGTCCGTCAACTTTTTGGAGTCCTGCTCCGGGCAGGTCTCCGCCGACTCTGGACATGACGTTCTTTTCGTCAATACCCCATTCTTGAACAAATCTTCTCATCAGCTCTTCTTGTCTTCTCAATTCAGAACGAGAAGGAGAAGCGATTCTGACGACTTCCATGTGAGTATTGAATCTCCATTTCTGAGCTTCCGGTGTTTCTAATTCTTTTTTGATTTTCTGCATTACCGGATCAGAATTAATAGCTTCCGCTGAAGCTTTGGTCGCTTCAGAAACGTTTGGTACAGCAGCCAAAGCCAGTGAAGAGCAAACGGCGCTGGAGACCAAAACAGCCAAAAGTTTTACTTTCATGTGTACACCTCCTTAGGAAAATTAAAGTGACGCGTCTATCCTACTTGCTGCCTTACACTTGGTCAATAACAACTACTTACAAGTGTCGTAAAAGACACATGCGGCTTAAGAGAAATTCAGAGAGCGGCTGAAGCCGTAAGAATTAACTCGCATTTACAGGTTTTTCAAACCGCCTTAACCTCAAGTCCTATAGGAGGAGAGCTTTGAAAATTACCAATTCCTTGTGGTTGATTGCCTCAGCATTTTTCTTTTCATGTCTGACCATTGCTACCAAACTTTGCGGACAAACTTTTTCTTTTTACGAATTCATGTTCGCAAAATACCTGTTGGTAACACTGCTGACAGCTGCACTGTTAACCGTCAAACATCAAAGCTTCATACCGAAAAATCCCGGCTTAATTTTTCTCCGCTGTCTTTTTGGCGTCCTGACCGTGCTCGCCAACATCATTCTCATTTTCAATATGCCGGCCGCGGTAGCGCAAAGCTTCAATTACACGGCCTCCTTTTGGGTGGTCTTGGCGCTTTGCTTTTCTTCCCGCAGTTTCAGCATCGCCGTGCTCTTTCCTCTCTTTCTAGGCTTCGGCGGAATTCTCCTTGTTCTGAATCCTCAAATGAACGGCGAAATTTTGACAAATCCTTTAACTCCTATTTGTGTTGCATACGGTCTTCTGGCAGCCTTAGGAATGTTGGTTCTAAGAAAACTTGGAGAGAAACATGAAGCCACACTGGTGACAACCTTCTACTTTTCACTGGCCTCCGCAACGGTTGGTCTGATAGGAAGCCTTTGTACCGACGACAAAAATCTATTGAGTCTCTTTGCAGATCCTTTCTTGCTTTTAGCTGTTCTTTTGACGCTGCTTTTCCAAATAGCAAAGACCTTTTCCTGGCAATACGGCGACAGCGCTCTGAACTCCATTTATTTATTCCTAGGTGCGCCATTTGTTGTAATCTTAGGCTGGTTGTTTCTTAATGAAATGCCCACAGCCTTCCAAATACTCGGGATAGTTTTCATCGTTGGAAGTGCCGTAAGCAGCTATTTCATCATTTCCAGACTTAAAAAGAACCGTCAAGTTCGGCAGGATAATTAACTATGCAAACTGTTAAAGCCATCGCAGACGCTCTCGGTGTGACATCAGATGTTGTAAGACACTATACGGAATGCAAACTCGTTACGCCTGTAACGAATTCTGAGAACAAATATAAATACTACGACGAATTTGACTTTCTTCAGCTCGCCAACGCCAGAATCCTGCGCAGCCTCGGCCTTCCATTGCCTGAAGTACTGGAATACAACAATTCTTCAGTTATTCATCAGAAAGAAATATTGTCGGAGAAGTCCCGTCAAGTAAGAGCACAAATAGAGAAATTACAAGAACTGGAACTGCGTTTGCACGAGGTCCAAGGATACTTGGAGAAAACAAACCGCTGCATGCCTACCGTAGAAGTGGTGGAGAGAGATTCAATTCACGGCATCTATACCTTCGGCTCTGCAGCTCCCTCCAAAGAGATAAAACAAATTGCGAAGCTGTGGGCTGAGCATTTCCCTTTCACGCACATCTCCATCAAAATACCAAAGGAAGAGCTCCAAAATCCTGCTTTTTCCGGCCCCTACTCTGTCAGTCTCGGCCTCGGCATAATCAACAAATACGCCAAACAATTTCAGCTTAAGATTGCACCGCCTGTCGAAACCATTCCGCCGGGTCGTTTTCTGATTATTTATCTGAAAGTTTCTGACATATTCAATCTCACAAGACAAGACCTTTTGCCCTTATTCAAAAAAGCTGAAGAGCTTGGAGTCTGCTTTTCTCATCAATCATCCGGACGCCTGCTGGCTATTGAGGAAAACGATAAAGAGACTGAATTCTTCATTTTGATTCGAGTGAGAATAGAAAAGAATACCGATTAACTCACTTGACCTGTGTGTTACACCAAGGTTTATTCTGAAAAAAATAAGTTGATTCCCAAGGAGAAAAAATGAAAGTTTTCAGATTAAACAAAGCAGCTGCGCTTATTGTCGTCCTCACTTCCAGTTCTGCCGCCGTCGGTGCCCTAACCGCCGGCACTTATGAAACAACAGGAAAAGGAAATAACGGTCCGGTTGTCGTTCAAACAACCATTGAAAATTCTCAAATCAAAGACATCAAGGTTCTTAAGAATTCCGAAACGCCCATGATCGGCGAAACAGCTATTCAGCAGCTGCCGTCCAAAATCATTGCTTCACAATCCTTGACCATTGACGGCTTAAGCGGAGCAACCAACACCAGCAACGCTCTCAAAAACGCAGTTAAAGAAGCTTTAGTCAAAGCCGGCGGAAGTGAAAAAGACTTAAAGCCGGTTGCGCTAAAGAAACAAGATGCTGTGCCAAACAAAGATGAATCTACGGATTTGGTAGTGGTTGGTGCCGGCGGCAGCGGTATGGCAGCCGCCATCCAAGGAAAAGAAAGAGGTCTTAACGTTATTCTTGTAGAAAAGCTTCCGATGATTGGCGGTACAACGGCATTGTCCTCTACCGCCTTTAACGCCGGTGGCAGCAAGGTTCAGATGGCGCTTGAGAAACCATACACCGCCGAAGACTATTACAAAAAACTAAAAGGTAAAGGACCGGATGATGCTTCCTTGAAGAATTTGGCAGAACTCTCGGGGCCAACCACAGACTGGCTCGTTAACATGGGAGCTGATCTTGGCCGTGTTATTAACGGCTCTCAGCACACGCCGAAAGATGGCGGCGCTCTTGGATCCATGCTTGTTCCGGTAATGAAAAAGAAGATGGATAGTCTTGGAATAGAACCGAGAGTGTCCACGAAAGCCGAAGAACTGTATGTCAAAGACGGCCGCGTCGCGGGCGTTAAAGTTAAAAACGATAACGGCACTTATACAATTTATGCGAAAGCAGTCGTTTTAGCTACCGGCGGATTTGCCTCCAATCCGAAACTTGTTGAGAAATACACACCTATGTGGGCCGGTTATCCTTCCACGGCCAGCAGAGGCGCCACAGGCGACGGTTTAGAGATGGCGCAAAAAGTCGGTGCAGGTCTGGCTCAGATGGAAAAATCCGGACCTCAAACAGTGGCTTATGACACAGGCCATGGAGCTGTGTCATTAACCAATGTCAGATACAACGGTGCCATTCTTGTTAATACAGATGGAAAGCGTTTCGTTAATGAATTAGCCCTTACTCCGGTTCTTGGCAAAGCTATCAAAGACCAACAAGGCGGACATGCTTATCTGATTTTTGATCAGGCTTCTATCGATAGAGCTGCCTTGATGAAAAAATACAAGGAAGCCGGATATTTCGTGGAAGCAGCTACTGTTCCTGAATTAGCGGAAAAACTTGGCATTTCCGCTGCAAATTTAGAAAAAACCGTAGAAAGTTACCGCCAAGGAATGGACAAAGGCGTAGATGAAGAGTTCGGACGTAAAGATTCTCGCTTCTCGCGAATCGACAAAGCTCCGTATTACGGTGCCAAGATCAGCCCGGCAAGCCAGACTACATACGGCGGCATCAAAATTGACCTGAAAGGAAGAGCATTGACTCCTGAAGGCAAGGTCATCCCGGGACTTTACGCCAGCGGAGAAGCTGCGGCTCAATACGGCCAAGGTGTTTCAATTGGCGTTATCTTAGGCAAGCTGGCTGCCGATTCAGCAGCAGACGACATTGCCAAAGCCAAATAACTGACATGGAACAAATGCTTCCTTGAAATCAGGAAGGGATTAGGACTTTCGCGGACTAAGGTCAGCGGAAGTCCTCGTTAACTATCTTGGTTAAGCAAATTCTGCGCGGCAGTCTCGTCGATGGAATAGCGCTGAATATAGCTCACATCTATCCGCTGTTCAGCCTGCCAAGCTGAATAGGTTGCCTGCATACGCAGCCACATAGCAGCATCAGGTCCCGGAATTGCCGCACTGAGCTTAACAGCCATTTCCGGAGAAATAGCTATCTCTCCTTTAACGAGCCTTGTAACAGTAGCCGGAGAGACACCAAGATTAGCTGCAAACTTACGAGCACTCAGTCCCAGACTTTCCATTACTGACTTAACGATATGTCCCGGATGGGGCGGATTGAACATTTTTGACATTAATGATAGTCCTCGTAATTTGTAATATAGGCATCACCCATTCGAAATTCAGAGGTGATGCGCCATCCTCCAGAGACAGTCAAAGACCAGGTACCTTGTCGATCTCCTGATAAGTTATGGAGGCGATAACCAGGATGACGAAGCTGTTGTACTCTGTTATAGAGTCCCAGGTCAACAGAAGTTCACTTAGCCGATCTGAGTATTTCGCTTGTATTCCGGCTTTAAAGCCCGTTTCAAAAAAACTTCTTCAAACCTTTGTGAGACCAGCTTTTAATCGTCTTTTTCCGTTTACCAATATGCAACAGCATAGCCTTATGTTGAATCTTATGCAACAGTGAATAAATTCCTCTAAATCAAGATCTCTTTTTATCGCGTTGCGGTGTATTCGTTTTGCTTTCCACCGAATTATTAAAGGATCTTCAAAGCAATTTCGGCGCATGCCTCGGCATCTGCTAGTGCATGGTGATGATTAAGTAAGTTGTAGCCGCAATAGCGGGCGACCGTATGAAGTTTATGGTTTGGAAGGATATTTCCAATGACTCTTCGGGAGGCACGGCAAGTACAAAGAAAATGGTATTCCGGATACGGCATCTCATAATGAGCAAACACAGCCTTTAAACATCCTTCGTCAAACGGACTGTTATGAGCAACCAGCGTCAGACCTTCTACAAGCGGGGCAGCTTGCATCCAGACATCCGGAAATAACGGTGCATTCAAAGTATCTTCTTTGCAAATACCGTGAATCTTTGTATTAAAAGACGTGTAAAAGTGAGGTGTAGGCCGAATAAGACTGTAGAACTTATCCGCAATGATGCCGTCTCGCACAATGACTAAACCAACGCTGCATACACTGGTTCTGTACATATTGGCCGTTTCAAAGTCAATCGCCGCAAAATTCTGCATCTCTTCCTTTCCTCTCTTGAATCTTTAGATTTTGTCCTAACGGGCAATTAAAATCAATATTTTTAAAGAGTTGAAACCGAACATCATGTTTCTCCTACCAAGCATCCAAGACTTTATCGACGAAAAAACTTCAGATAGTATTGAGTTTTGCTTACTGGTCTGTCTTACCAACGGCGATGGAGATCCGTATGCGATTCAGGGAATGCGGAGCATACTCGGGCTGCCTTGGTACCTCGTAGATTCTTCGGTGCCTGCTTGGATGTTTGACGAAGATTATTGGTACAAACTTGCAAAGGATTCTGACGTGGACGACATTTGCGTAAATCCTTTGTTTGCGGCTTCTTTGTTTCTGCACGTTTCTCAAACAATGATCACCGGATTTGCGGACCAAATCTCCCAAAAGTATTGTTTTACGGATAAAAGCGGAGCACTCCTACTCGCAAAAGTCGTTCGCTGCTTCAAAAAGAATCTCTCCAAAGGCAATACCTTCTCCGAGCGAGAATACCAAAGAATGGTTGAGTCTCGGTACATCCAGGCGGTTCTCGTGTGGATGGCTTTCTTAAGCGGCAAAACCAACTTTTTGAGCTCTCTTCCTTCTGATGTGTTAGAGGCTTTTTGGGATCAATTTGTAGCCGTTTTTCGACGTGAACCGATAGTTTTGGCAGCAAATTTACGAGAAAACCTCAAGAGTTTCCTGTTAGACAAAGAAAAAGAAGGAGTATTGGATGCCGCTGAAATTACACCAAGTCAATTCTTCCTTTTCTATATTGATTGCTTCAACGGCGCAAATCTTCACAAGATATCGGCCGAAGTTGTAGCCCGGATCCCGGCCTATTTCTTTTTATCTCTTTTTTATACTTTTGAAGGACACTACAAAGAAGCTGTCGCTACAATTCAGAAGGCATGCAAGGAAATTTCTAATAAGCGTGTGGTAGATGATCCTTTCCTCAATACTTTTTTGGGAATCTATCTTTTGCTTGGAAAGCAAGATCCTTCTTTATTTAAAAAAGCCGTTTCTTTAGCATCACTTAAACAAACAAAAATCCCAAGAGACGGCGGAATTCTGTTTGAACTCTGCAGTCGGATTACAGATACGGAATCCTCCGAATGGGACAACGCAGTCAGATATTATTTGCAAGGTTTCAATCCCGAATCTTTTAGCTTTTGGTGGGCACTCCTTTGCACTAAACTGAGGCCCGAGTCCACCCAGAGAGACAAGCTAAAATCTTACGCAGACGCTCCGGAACTTCCCATGTTCTTCCGAAGAGAAGCTGATGCTGTCCTCAACCCGGAAAAATATGAAAACGGAGAAACCACTTTCAGTTATGACAACAAGACCTGCGATTTTGGCGTTCCTCCCTTAATGTCTCTCATCAAAGTTCAAGCGGAATGGGAACGGGTAATAGAGCGGATTATCCAGATACAAAACAGCAGAACCCGAAGACCGGATACTGAAGATTCTGAGCGTTTTGTCTATGAGGTTGATAAGGATACGCTCGAGATTTGGCCAAGACTTCAGAAAAGAACTAAAAATGGATCCTGGACATCAGGCAAATCTTTAACTCTTTCTGCTTTTAAGAAATCAACTTCCCCGTCAGGCCCGGTTGAAAATGCACTTAGAAATTTGGTCGAAGGAGGCGAACGCTTTGTCTCTTCCAGACTGGGAGGCGCGGAGGCCATGTCTCACCTCATAGGCTATCCCTACGTCTACCGTTTGGACACAGATCTATCGCAGAGGATAGAGGTATGTAAAGGTTCGTTGGAGCTATCATTTACTAAAAATAAGAACGGAGAAATCGTTCCTCATCATAATTTGGAAGAGTTTTCGCAGGCCGCCCTGCTGACATATGATTATCTGTCCGTTTGGGAGTCTCCCGAAGTATTAAAAATCTACCATCTCTCCCATGAAGAACAGCAGATCCTAGGTCAGCTCAATAAAGTCAAATCATTTCCGGCAAGAAGCGTAAAGCCGCTGACCCAAATGATCAAAGAGATTAGTACGGACATTCCGGTACTCTCTAATCTTGTCAGCGATAAGGAGATGAAGCCGACGGCTAAAGCTGTAAGCAAAATTACTTTTCAATTCTCACCGGCAGATTACAACTGTTATTCAGTTCACGCCGTCGTACGGCCGGTACCGGGCTCAACCATGGCTTTTGAGCCGGGTCATGGCCTGCAATTTGTCACGGTTAACGTCAATAAAGAGCCTGTCTCGGTCAGCCGAGATTTGAAGAAAGAAAAGACAAATTGGGAAGAAATCGAAAATAAACTTCTGGGCTTTTCTGACTACCAAGAAAATTCCGACACCTGGATACTCAATACCGAGCAAGTCTTGGAATTCATGGAAGTATTAAGAGAAAACAAGGGGATTTGCGACATCGCTTGGCCTCAGGAAGTCAAATTCAAAGTAGATAAACCGCCAATCACATTTGACTCCATAAATCTCAATATTCGCAGCATCGGCTCGTGGCTGACAATGCAAGGAAAAGTTCAGCTTGACGGCAAAACGGCCTTAGAAATGGATGAGCTCCTCGATAAAATCCGCGAAGCTAAAGGCCGGTTCATTAAACTCAATGACACAGAGTACGTAGCAATCAGCGATAAGCTCAAAAAAGTTCTCTCGCAGATCGCCAAAGTCACTCATAAAAAGAAGAAAGAACTGGAAATCTCTGCTTTTAACGCCGGCTCTTTGAAAGAGTTAGAAGATGCCGGGGTGAGCTTAAATGCAGACCAAGAATATCGAGATCTTCTCTCTCGGATTGATTCCGCAAACGATCTGAAAGTCTCTGTCCCGCCGTCTTTACAAGCAGAACTAAGAAGTTACCAGATCGATGGGTTCGAGTGGTTGGCTAGATTGGCCCACTGAGGTGCAGGTGCCATTTTGGCTGATGACATGGGCCTGGGTAAAACGATTCAAACCATCACACTGTTGTTATTTAGAGCCTCGCAAGGCCCAAGTCTTGTCGTGACGCCGAGCTCCGTTCTTTATAACTGGCGTGATGAAATCTCCCGCTTTGCCCCGTCGCTGAATATTCACATCTTTAATTCGGGAGACCGTAAAAAGATCTTAGAAACCGCGGGCAACAACGATGTCGTGCTTTGTACCTACGGCGTTCTTAGCTCAGAAATTGAAAACATGTCTAAGACCGTATGGAATGTGGTAGTGCTTGATGAAGCTCACGCCATCAAAAACAGAACATCCCAGATATCAAAGAATGTTCATTCTTTAAAGAGCAAAGCCCGTGTCTTGCTGACTGGTACTCCGATCCAAAATCATTTAAGTGAAATTTGGAACTTATTTGATTTTGCCAACCCGGGTCTGCTCGGTTCATTGCCGGATTTCAGCGAACGATTCATCATTCCTATTGAGAAATATCAGGATAAAGAACAACAACGCCTTCTAAAAAAAATGATTTCTCCGTTCCTGTTGAGAAGAACGAAGGCGGAGGTATTGGAAGAGCTGCCGCAAAAAACGGAAATCACTATTAAAGTCTCGATGTCTCCGGAAGAAACCGCGCTTTACGAAAATCTCAGAAACAACACTCTGGAGAACCTTGCTTCCGGTGAAATCAACTCTATTCAGGCTATGGCAGCTTTGACCAAACTGCGTCAGGCCGCCTGTAATCCCAAGCTCGTTGATGCCAAACTGGACATTCCCTCATCCAAAGCTTCCGTATTCCTGGAGTTGGTTAAAGATTTGATTGCAAATAACCACCGCGCCTTGGTATTCAGTCAGTTCACTTCTCATCTTGCTTTGATTAAACAAGTTCTTGATGAGGCAAAAATCGAATACTTGTATTTAGACGGTTCAACACCAACCAGTGAAAGAAAGGGCTTGGTAGAGAAATTTCAAACCGGCTTAACGCCAATCTTTTTGATTAGCCTTAAGGCAGGAGGACTTGGTTTGAATTTGACAGGAGCGGACTACGTTATCCATCTGGATCCATGGTGGAATCCTGCCATTGAAGATCAGGCTTCCGATCGAGCTTACCGCATTGGTCAAGAAAGAGCCGTTACGATTTACAGGCTCATTACTGAGAACACAATTGAAGAAAAAATTATCGACCTTCATTTAACAAAACGCTCTCTAGCTGACGCCTTATTGGAAGGCGCAGATATGTCGAGTAAGCTCAGTAAGGAAGAAATTTTGAAACTTCTTAGCGTTTAGACAACATGCCGGCTGTCACTACAAAAACGGCCGGCTTCCCTTTTTCCGTCATGAGAAATGGTCCCTCCTTAATTTAAAACTTTGGGTAGGATGGTTTATGATCACCCACGCTTTGAGAAAACATGCCGGAATGTATGGAAATTTATATCGAAACTTCTGATTTCAAAAAGTTGGATATCGAACAATTAGGGACCAAAGAAAAATTTTGGTTAGTATCACCCAAGGGAGTTAATTGGCTCTTCAAGTTCTCTCGGCCAGGGACAGGTGAACACTGGTCTGAAGTTTGTGCAGCACTTATTGCTAATAAACTAGGAATAGCTCATGCGGAATATTACTTTTCTCGTTGGGAGGGAAAAATTGGCGTTGTTACTCCAAGTTTTGTAGAAAAAAACGAATATTTAGTAATGGGCAATGAAATCTTAAAAGACTATGATCCTTATTACCCCTCGTCTTCCTCGGAAGAGAAAGCCCCAAAAGCGTACACTCCTAAAGAAGTTTTCGATTGTTTAAAAAAATTTCAAGCTCTTGAACCTTTTCAATGGAAGGGTGAGTCTCCCACAAATATTTTTTTTGACTACCTTTTTCTAGACGCTTTAGTTGGCAATGTTGACCGGCACCATGAAAATTGGGGCATCGTCGTTAATTCTCTAGATAAAACAAAAAGTCTTGCCGTTACGTTTGATCATGCCTCTTCTCTTGGGAGAGAGTTAACAGAAAAACGGAAAAAAGACCGCCTAGAGACTAAGGATAAGAACTACTCAGTTCTTGCCTATTCAAAAAAAGCTAAAACTCCTTTTTATGAAAGTACAATTGGTAGGAGATTGGACGCTGTAGAGGTTTTATTTTCTTTTTTAGAGTTGGATCCATCACTGAAACAAAGATTGGAAGCGCTTATCAGGATATGTGAACAACAAAAGATTTCTCAGATAATCAGCTCGATACCATCCATATGGATGGCAGATCTTGATAAGACATTTGCAAAAAAATTAATAGAAGTGAATTTGGAAAGAATTAAACAAAATGCTTAATACCGCTTATGTATCCTGGAAAGACCCAGGCAGTCATGCTTGGTATGTAGTAGGCCGATTAACCGAAAAACAAGATGGTTATGAGTTCGCATACACAAAAGGTGCCATCAAAGCGAAGAATTTTGTCCCATTTCCAGGTTTCGACGATCTATATAGAAAATATTTTTCAACTACATTATTTCCTCTGTTTTCTAATCGTCTGATTAGAGATACTAGGCCTGAGTATAGTGCTTTCATTGAGTGGCTAGAGCTTCCCAAAGAAACTTCCTCTCCTGTGGATATTCTTTCTCGCTCGGGAGGAAGAAGAGCTACTGATTCTCTTCAGATTTTCAAGAGACTCCTGCCGGAAAAAGATGGAAAATTAGCCGCATATTTCTTCGCTCATGGTCTATCTCACTTGACAGACAAGGCAGATGAAAGAGTTTCAAAGTTGTTCCAGGGGGAAAAACTTGAGATCGTCCATGAGAAGGATAACCCGAAAGATCCATATGCGGCTTTAGTAACTGCTACCAATCCAAAGCAACGTGTAGGCTATCTTCCGCGTTACATGTCACGAGAACTTCTTCTTCTCCAAGAAAAATCTCCCGAATCTTTCACGGTTCAAGTGCAGGCTATCCGCCCGGATATCCCATATCACTACCGGCTACTATGCAAAATTCAAGGACTCGTGTCTCCGGAACTTTTCAATGAATTTAATCAAAATAAAGAATTTGAGGATATCTGCTGAGGCAACAACTTCGGGCTACGTCATATCTTTAAATAAGTTGAACTCATGAACTTGGCCTTTATCAGGTTATGACAGTTAGCTCGGATCCAAGACTGCCCCAATGCACTTAAAGACCGTAATTCGGAACTTGCTCAAACTAAGCTGAGTTTTGTATCTCAGTTCAAATGGATGGCTGAAACAGAAAAAGACAAGAAATTTCAAAGCAACTGCTCAACTGCTTAAGTATTCTTTCGTCTTGTGCCATCTATTCCTTCTTATAAGGACTCATCACACGGTGGGTAAGAGTGTGGGTTTAGAAAAAATTCAAAGATTTTCTGAGCCATCATCTGAGATTAGAAGAGAAAAGAGAATTTATTTAGCCAAAAAGTCACGGACCCGGTCTGTATCTAAAATCCGCCTTAATCCGAGATGTAATCCTACTGTTGAATATAAAACTTCCGATCGCGCATATCGCATTGGCCAAGAAAGATCCGTCACAATTTACAGGCTCATTACAAAGAACACCATTGAATAAAAAATTATCGACCTTCACTTAACCAAACGTTCTTTAGCTGACGCCTTATTAGAAGGCGCAGATATGTCGGGCAAGCTCAGTAAGGAAGAAATTTTGAAACTTCTTAGCGTTTAGACAACATGCCGGCTGTTACTACAAAAATGGCCGGCTTTCCGCCGCACCATTTTGAGCAAGAAGTATTTCGAACAAACGGATGATTTTTTATATAAAACGGATGAAAATTTCACTAATTTTTTCATACTTCTTATTGCCTCCGTTTTCTACCACTTCTAAGATTTTCCACCTTCTCAAAAGGAAAGAATGTCTTTTTTCGATACCGAACTGAGCAGGCTCAAGCTTTGGATTGAAAAAGACCATAGGAAACACAGTGTGATATACCACCACAAACGGTATATGAGGTGCGAAAAGTGAGTGAATTTATTGAATCTGAAGATTGCGCTTGCGAAGAAACATACAAGGACGAACATGTTTGGATGAACATTCCCGATAAACGAGGGCGCCAGCGCGTCGTCATTATCGGAGGCGGGTTCGGCGGATTAACTCTGGCTCGCAAGCTCAAGGATGAAAACTTCCAGATCGTTTTAATTGATAAAAGCAACCATCATGTTTTTCAGCCGCTGCTTTATCAAGTCTCTACCGCCGCTATTGAACCGAGTACTATTTCGTTTCCTTTTCGAAACATCTTCCGCGGAAGAGAATGTTTTCACATCCGTGCATGCGAAGCGTTGCGTGTAGACCCGGAAGAAAACATTCTTTACACCACTATCGGAAAACTTACCTTTGATCATTTGGTCATAGCAACCGGCGCGGACACAAACTACTTCGGCAATAAAAACTTGGCCCTCTATACAATGGCTCTGAAGAAAACGTCCGAAGCTCTTTATAACCGCAATCAGATCCTAGAAAGTTTTGAACTAGCTCTTTCTACCAACAGTGCAGAAGAAAGACAAAGACTCATGACTTTTGTGGTTGTCGGTGGCGGTGCAACCGGTGTGGAACTTGCTGGGGCATTAGCGGAAATGAAGAAATTCGTGCTTCCGCGAGACTACCCCGACTTAGACGCTAATCTCATGCGGATTGTCGTTGTCAGCTCCAGCAGCTGTCTGCTTCCGGCCTTTAAAGAAAAATCTTCTAAAGAGGCTGCAGATTACCTGACTTCTCGAAAAGTCGAACTTTTGTTTAATACCAGAGTTGAAGATTTTTCGAACGGCATCCTGAAGTTAAAGAATGGAGACATTCATACCTATAACGTCTTTTGGGCGGCAGGCGTACGTGCTAATTCTCTGGAAGGCTTTGATAAAGAGCTCTATGGTCCGGGCAATCGCCTTATCGTTGACCAATTTAATAGAGTTAAAGGGTTTGATCGAATTTATGCCATCGGCGACACAGCATACTTTCCGACTCAAAAATACCCTAATGGGCTGCCACAGGTTGCTCAGCCGGCGATGCAGCAGGCAACTAATATTGCCTACAACTTAAAGAAAATGATTAATAGCGAACCTCTCAAAGAGTTTAAATACTTTGATAAGGGTCAGATGGCAACTATTGGCAAGAGCCACGCCGTTGTAGAAATAGGCAGTTTCTGCTTCGGAGGAATACTAGGTTGGCTCTTATGGCTGGGTTTACACCTCTTTTATATTCTTGGTGTAAAGAATCGAATTGTTATATTTATGGACTGGTTCTTGAGTTATCTCACGTACAGCAATGCTCTGCAAATCATTGTTCTTCCGTTACGCAAGAAGCGCCATACCATTTCAATTCGTAAGGATGAAGCGCTATGTTCGAATCCGGTTAAGGACAGTCCGGAGATTCCTAAGGCACCCGGCAACACTGCTTCTTAAAAGGTTTGGGCAGATTTTTCCTCCAATTTCTTCCTGTCTGTAGTATGTCTACAAGAACAGGAGCAGTTGGGTCAATTCAAGCCGGATGTTTCATGTTTCTTTCGGTTTGTAGTTAGCCTCAGTCTGAGTATGCCTCCTTTTTGTTTAGAAAAGGAGGCCTAGCTTTTTCCAGATCCGGAAAATTAAACAGATTTTTGTTAGATTCGGAGGTTAGGAAAAAGCCGACTGCCCCACCTCAATTACCTCTTAACTTCTCAGATCTGTAAACATCGATAAGCGGGAACAAAATCATTATTGTTTCCGGTCTTCACATGCTACAGGAGCGAGTTCTAGGTAAACAGAAGCGCTTTCGCTCCATCAAATATCATTTGTGAGGAGAGAGCCGCAAGAATAAGCCCGGTAAGTTTGCTCATAACCACAAGACCGTTCTTTCCAATGGCTTTTTCAATGTAAGCTGAAGACCACAAAAGGAAACCGACGCATAAAATCGCCAAAGCGATAGAACAAAATGACGCAATCCATTCAACAAAGCCGTGGATTTCACCGCCGTATACAACTAGTGCGCCGACAGTTGCCGGACCAATGGTGATAGGAATCGCCATAGGTACTACTGCGATTGATTGAAGTGAACCTTTTACTTTCAAAGCAGAATCCTCTCCTCTGACCAGACTCACTGATGTCAAAAAGAGGATTGCCCCTGTTCCTATTCTGAAAGCATTAATAGTGATGCCGAACACTGAAAAGATATAGCCTCCGCAAAGAAGCAAGACGGTACTGACCAACAGAGTCGCAACCGTAATACGTAAAGCCAAAGAAGCTTTTTCTTGAGGAGAATAATTCTGCGCTACAGCTAAAAAAACCGATATAACAAACGGTGGAGTCAGCAGAAAGAAGAACTTAACAAAAAGTGCGAAAAAATCTGTTGCTGTCATTTTGGAAAGGCGGCTAAACGCCGCCCCCTAGATGTTAGAAGAAGATATATCTTATGGCGAAACCAGCTGTTACAGCAGCAATCGTAGTCACAAGACCTGGAACGATGTAGCTATGGTTAACCACCCAACGACCAATTTTTGTCGTGCCGGTATCATCGAAAGCTACGCCGGCAAGCAAAACTCCAGTACTCGGAATAATGAAATAGCCGCAGACTGCCGGATACATTGCGGTCAAAGTCAATCCATCAATTCCCAAGGCCACACCTAACGGAATCATGGCTCCAACCGTTGCGCCTTGACTATGAGTTAAAGCAGAAACAACGAATAACCCGAGAGCAAATAAATAAGGCTGTCCCTGAACTAAGCTAGCAATTTCAGACTTGATAAGCGGAAGATTGTTTGCAATCCAGGTATCGGACATCCATGCTAAGCCAAAAATTGTCACAACGCCCATCATGCCTGCCTTAAATACTGAGCTCGAAGTAATTTTGCCTGGATCGGCTTTGCAGAACATAACCATAAAGGCGGCCGAAATCAGCATCACCATTTCGATCATTTGCGTCATATTGACCTTAAGAACCTTTCCAGCTGCATTCGTCACTTCTGGACGTAACGATGGGAAAGTACCAACCAAAACGACGACAACGGCAGATATCAAGAAGATTGCCACTGATGCTTTAGCATAGCCGGAAAAGTTATGCCCGCCTAAAGCTTCCTTCTTACCGGCATCCATATCTTTAAACAAACCGGCTTTTACTTTTTCAAGATAGACAGGATCTTCTGATAGTTCCAAGCCTTTTTTATAGACCGACAATGCACCGAAGAACAAACCGATCAAAGTTGCGGGAACTACAATTGCCAAGATCTGAAAATAGCTGACATTCAACGGGGCTAAGAAAGCGACTAAAGCTACGGTAGCCGCAGAAATCGGGCTCGACGGGACTGCATGCTGAGACGCAATCACGGAAATAGAAATCGGTCTTTCCGGTCGAATCCCCGTCTCTCTTGACACCTCTGCAATCACAGGAAGCAGGTTATAGAGCACGTTGCCTGTTCCTGCCATGAAGGTAAAGAGCCACGCAATGACAGGTGCAACAAAAACAATATTTTTAGGATTTCGTCTAAGAAGCTTTTCTGCCCAGCGAACCAAAACATCCATACCTCCAGCCGTCTGCAAGGTAGAAGCGGCCAACACAACCGCCATCATGATTAACATGACGTTAATCGGAGGATTTGCCGGAGCGAGTCCGAAGAAAACTACTAAGATACCAAGCCCGATACCGCCGGCCATACCAAAAAAGATGCCGCCCCAGTGAGCGCCAACTACCATGGCCAAGATGACAATTAGAAATTCTGCAAAGAACATAATCAGCTCCTATTTACCTTGAGCCAGGCAGTTCGTGGTTTCCTCAAGCAACGCTTTTGCGTTATTGATTTGCTCAACTCTACCGGCGAGCACTCGTTCGTCTTTTCCTAACTGATTCTTCAATTCTGTTAACTGACGAAGCACTTCTTCTTTGTTTGAGCCGCCGATTGTCCGTTTGCTTTGAGCATTGAGTTCAGGATCTAAAGCTTGCTTAATCAATTCATCCGTGAGAGTCGTTGACTTGCCGAGAACTTCAAGACAAATGAGATCTACTTCCTCTCGGGTGATCTCATTGGCGAGTTTGCCATGATCCTGCATATATCCGACCAGACGGGCAACAACGTTATGAGCACTTCTGAAGGAGATGCCGTCATGACGAACGAAGTAGTTCGCCAATTCAGTAACGGTGCAATAATTCCCGACAGCCGCTTGAAGCATTCTCTCTTTCTTGAGAGTCAAGGTCTTAACAGTAACGTCAAGCAAGGCAATAAGTGCTTCAAATTCATTCAATGCCGTCCAAACAAATCTCATGGCTTCTGTTGAAGAGTCACGGCAGTGAGTAAATGGAATATTCTTCAATGAACTGAAAACGGAAACAAAGAAGCCTTCTAAGTGAGCTGCCTTAGCCTTACAGCATTCCAAAGTCAGCGCATTTTTCTTTTGAGGCATGATGGAAGAACATCCGGCAACGGAATCATCGACTTCCAGATATCCGTATTCCGGCGTGCTCCAAACATACAAGTCAAAGCAAAATCTAGATAATGTACATGCAGCAATAGATAAAGCAGCGATGATTTCCAGGCAATAGTCACGGCTAGCGGTACAGTCAATAGAATTTTGAAGAGGTTTATTGAAACCTAAGAGCTCGCTTGTGCGGTTTCTATTGATCATGAAGGTCGTAGAACCCATGGAGCCGCCACCCAACGGACAAAGATTCAAGGCGTCCCAGCAGCGTTCAATTCTCCAGTAACTCCTTTCTAACGCCTCAAGCATGCCGGCACAGTAATGAGCAAAAGTAATCGGCTCAGAAGGCTGAAGATGCGTATATCCGCTCATGACGGCATCAGGACAGCTCTGCCCTAGTTCAAGAATGGATTGGCGCAGTCCATTGAAAGATTCGCAAAGTTTGAGAAAATATCCGCGAATATCCATTCTTTGTTCTGTGGCAAACAGATCATTACGGGATCGAGCTGTGTGCTGTTGTCCTCCTACTTCGGGGCCGGTTTGTTCAATGAGATATCTCTCTAAATTGAAATACAAATCTTCAACATTGGGATTGATTTCGAAAACCGGATGATCCTGCATTTTTGAAATTTCCTGAGTACAGGCGAGAATCTTTGCTCCGACTTCTTTAGTAATGATCCCTTCTTCAACAAGCATAATGACGTGAGCTTTGTTGATGTCCAAAATCGTCTGATAACTTCTTTCTAAATCTTGCTTAATTGCTGGATTGATTAAGTACTTCACAACCTCAGGTGAAGGTTTTTTAGAAATTTTGCCGCGATGCTTTTCGTCCATTTTGGATCTCCTTGTTGGTTTGAGAATGAGATAGAACCAACTATAAGCCCTGGACAATAAGACTCAACAAAGTTCAAATAATTAGATTTATTAGTTTGATTTTTTATAAATTTTTATAATTTTTTAAGTATTTGGATTAAGCTTTTACCTAACATATCCAAATGAGCGGTGCCATGAACAAAACAACCGTTTTTAGTCAGCACGGTCAAGTCTTTTTGACAGTGGCAGAACACCTTTCTGTAGTGAAAGCCGCAGATGTTCTTGGCATAAAACAATCCAGCATCTCATACCACTTAAACCAATTGGAAAAAGAGCTGAACGTTCCTCTGCTGGATCGGAGAACAAAACCGATTTCATTGACACCAGAAGGAAAATTGCTATTTGATGAGCTGAGTTACGAACAAAGACACCTGACGGAGTTTTTATCAAAGCTGCAGCAAAGAAACTTGCATGCACCTGTTATTCGCTTCGGCATCATCGAAAGTCTTTCTTACAATTTGGGTACTGACCTGATACAAAGTTTTTTTTCAAAAAGCCAACATGTGAAGATGGTTTCCGGAACTTCAGAGAGGCTTATTCAGCAATTGGAGAATAATGAACTCGATTGGGCTATTACAAGCCGGACTCCAGATGCTCTTAAGTTCGCAAAGACTGTTCTTTTTGAAGAACCTTCCGTTTTAGCAACGCCGAAATCTTTGAAATTTCCAACAGACCATCCTACCTGGGATAACCTTAAATATTGCGGCCTTCCGTTCTTACGATACAACCGCTCATCCGGAGGAGATGTGATAACAGAATCTATGCTGAACTCACTTTCTCTCCATTTACCTTACCGGCTTCAGGTCGACACAGGTGGTGTAATGGTGAGACTTATTCAGAAAGGCATTGGATGGAGTTTTTTAAGACCTGCAACCTTGCTTCAGCATTCAGAGTTTGTTAACAGCCTTAATATTTTGCCGATGCCCTCTCCTGTAATCACAAGAAAAATCGTGCTGATTCATAAAAAGAACAGCCATATATTTGGCTATGAAGAGGTCAAGCAGAAATCAATAGAATTCTTGAACGGACAGTTCAAAAGAGATCTAACACAGCTAATTCCTTGGCTCTATCAATCTTGATTGAGTGCTAGACAAAAATGCCGAAAGCTCTCTACCAAAAAAATGCTGTTCATTTATTCTAACATTCGAATTGATAGAATGTTAGAATATGTCGATTTTTATTAGAATAGCGCGTTAGAAAACGAGGTTTGCTATTCTGAATTTTGAACCCTTCAATTTAGAATTTCACTCTGAGTGAAAAAATAATTGTAGCCCTCGCCAACACGGTATTTCAGTTGAGTTTCCGTTGAAGGATGTAAGTTTGTATAATTGAAACAGAAAAACAGCAATTTTTTGCGGAAGAGTGCTTTGTTTCAGTTGAAGGATGTAAGTTTGTACAATTAAAACTCATTGTCGCGAAATTCAATTATCACAGTATTGAGGTTTCAGTTGAAGGATGTAAGTTTGTACAATTGAAACCTTTGAAATTTGGGTCTGAAAAGAAAGATTTTCAGGTGTTTCAGTTGAAGGATGTAAGTTTGTACAATTGAAACTTGCCGAAACCGCTCCATAAGTACCATGTTTCTTCGTTTCAGTTGAAGGATGTAAGTTTGTACAATTGAAACCCTCAGCTAATGCTATGAAATATATAAATTTTATTTTGTGTTAGCTGAGGATTTCTTCGAAACACTTCAAATTGCACGAAAAGTTCCATAATTTTCGAAAAATTTTATATTCACCCTATCCCTATTACCGGGACCAAAGTAACTTCCTTCTCTCAATCCAGCGCTCCCTCCGAGTTAGTTTCCTTTTAAACTGAAAAGGACTCTCGCTTGTTGTTTTTCGAAAAATTGTGGATTTCTCGCTCGAGTCGTCATTGGTTCCAGCGCCATCGTCACTCGCATTTTTCACGATGATTTCCCAGTAACCAGTTAAAAGATTTTTGGCAACGAAGTTAGAGTGGCAGGCTATTTTGCTAGAATTAATTCACCCCCCATCTTCCCTGCCTGTCTTTCTTGTTATCGCTTACTCATTTTTTATGTCTTTTCCTTTGTTCAGATCAAGGCTTCGTAAAAACTGTGATAGCTGAATTTCGTGATAATGAAAAAGTTAAAAGGGTCAACTCTTGACAAGCCAGAATACATTCCTCAGAAATTTTCGGGTCTCCAAACACTAAAACCCGCTCGAAAGCGGGTTTTTGTGTTTTTATCGCAAAGTTATTGAGATAACGGAATAGATTTACAAGCGTCGGAATCTACTCTTTCACGCATCTCTTTGCCTGCTTTGAAGTGAGGGGCATATTTGGCCGGAACTTCAACTGAGGCGCCGGTTTTTGGGTTACGTCCCTTTCTTGGAGGTCTGTAATTTAAAGCAAAGCTCCCAAATCCGCGAATCTCAATCCTGTTCCCTTCCGCCAGGGTCGCTGCCATCACGTTAATGATCTTATTTACAGCTTCATCAACTTCCTTTGCTGACATGCGATCCTGGACAAGAAGCGGATCCTCTGCAAGCAATGCTATCAATTCAGATTTAGTCATTGCCACGTGAGGTGCCTCTTACTTGGATTGGTCCAATTTTGCTTTCAACAAAGCGCCGAGATTTGTGGTGCCGGACTGTGCATCAGCAGTCATCTTTTCCATTGCTTCGCGAGTTTCAGCCTGATCCTTAGCCTTGATGGAAAGCTGGATTGTGCGAGCCTTGCGGTCAATGTTAGTAATGGCAGCTGTTACTTCGTCGCCTTCCTTCAAAACGTTTCTGGCGTCTTCAACTCTGTCCGGAGAGATTTCGCTGGCGCGGAGGTAGCCTTCAGCTTCGTTGCCGAGATCGATAACGGCACCTCTTGCATCAACAGATTTAACCTTACCTGTTACAACAGCACCCTTTTCATGAGTGGATGTGTAGTTGGAGAACGGGTCGCCTGTCATCTGTTTGACGCCGAGAGAAATACGTTCGCGTTCTACGTCGATGGAGAGAACTGTAGCTTCGAGTTCGTCGCCCTTCTTGTAGTTGCGCTTGGCTTCTTCGCCCGGTTCTGTCCAAGAAAGGTCAGAGAGGTGAACCAAACCGTCGATGCCGCCTGGCAAGCCGATGAATACACCGAAATCAGTGATGGACTTGATCTGGCCGCTGACTTTGTCGCCCTTCTGGTGAGAAGCTGCGAATTCTTCCCATGGATTTGGTTTGCACTGTTTCATGCCAAGGGAAATACGACGGCGTTCTTCGTCGATTTCGAGAACCATGACTTCAACTTCGTCGCCGAGCTGAACAACTTTCTTCGGATCAACATTCTTGTTTGTCCAATCCATTTCGGAAACGTGGACAAGACCTTCGATGCCTGTTTCGATTTCAACGAAAGCACCGTATTCAGTGATGTTGGTAACTTTACCGAACAAACGTGTGTTCTGTGGGTAGCGGCGTGCAATACCGAGCCATGGATCTTCACCAAGCTGCTTGATACCGAGGGAAACACGGTTCTTGTCCTGATCGAACTTGAGAACCTTGGCTGTGATTTCCTGACCTTGTTCAAGAACTTCGCTCGGATGACGTACGCGTCTCCAGGCCAAGTCGGTGATGTGAAGAAGACCGTCGATACCGCCGAGGTCAACGAATGCACCGTAGTCGGTAATGTTCTTGACGATACCCTTAACAACTGCACCTTCCTGAAGGTTTTCAAGAAGTTTGGCTCTTTCTTCGCCCATGTTGGCTTCAACAACGGCACGGCGGCTGACAACAACGTTGTTGCGCTTGCGATCAAGTTTGATAACCTTGAATTCCATTGTCTTGCCTTCGTAAGGAGTAGTGTCCTTAACCGGGCGTGTGTCAACCAAGGAACCTGGAAGGAAAGCACGGATGCCGTTTGTCATAACAGTCAAGCCGCCCTTAACCTTGCCGGTAACTGTACCGGAAACGAGTTCGCCGGATTCAAGAGCTTTTTCAAGATTCATCCAAGCAGCAAGTCTCTTGGCTTTGTCACGGGAAAGAATTGTGTCGCCGTAGCCGTTTTCGAGACTTTCGATAGCAACGGAAACGAAGTCACCCGGTTGAACGTCAACTTCACCGCGGTCGTCTTTGAACTCTTCGATAGGAATGAAGGATTCGCTCTTCAAGCCTGCGTTAACAACAACGAAGTTATAGTCAACACGAACAACTTCAGCTGTGATGACTTCGCCTTGTTTCATTTCTTGTTTAGCAAGGCTCTGTTCAAAAAGATCGGCAAAGGATTCTTTTACGGGTTGGTTTTGTTTATCTGTCATGTAAATAAATAAGTTGTTTTAAAGAGACAATTTCTTTAAAACGGGTTAGTTAAATTCCCATATTCCAACGCGAAATACAGGGGCACACTTCAAAGGCTTAAGCCTCGGTTCCGCGGTACCACTCCAGAACCTGGTTAATCGTTTCTTCCAGCGTCAAGTCCGATGAATCAAGGATTCTCGCGCCGGGTGCAGGAACTAAAGGAGCAACAGATCGCTTCAAATCACGCTCGTCTCGCTCTTTCAAATCCTTCACAAGGTCAGCAATATTACTATGAATTCCTTTCTCTTTCAACTGGTTATAGCGTCTTTTTGCTCTAGCCTCGGCAGAAGCTGTGAGGAAAATTTTCAATGTTGCTTCCGGGAACACCACGCTTCCCATGTCTCGGCCGTCGGCAACTAGCCCCGGAGCCTGCGCATAATCTCTCTGAAGCTTGAACAATGCTTTTCTCACCTTGGGGTGCACTGCCACTTTGCTTGCGGCTAAACCTACTTCTTCCTGACGGATAGCATCTGTGACATCCTCTCCTTCGAGCAAAATCTTTCCGTCATTGAAAACCGCTTTCAAATTGACGGCGGTCTGTTCAATCTGCTCTTCATCGTCGAGATGTTTCTGCTGTTTTAAGGCCGCATAAGCCGTCAAGCGATAAAGTGAGCCGCTGTCGAGAACGTTAAATCCTAAAACTTTGGCAACACCGGCAGAGACACTGCCTTTGCCCGAAGCAACCGGCCCGTCAATCGTAATAATCGGAATGTTCTGATCCATGCTTACTCCTTAATGACCGAAGCCAGTCTTTCAAAATAATCCGGGAATGTCTTGGCCACGCAGCCCGGGTCACGGATTTCTACTTCAACGCCGCCGGCTGCAATCAAAGACATGCACATCGCCATGCGGTGATCTTTATAGGTATCAAATGTAGCGCCCTGCAGTTTTTCAGGCGGGACAATTCTCAGCCAGTCAGGGCCCGAAGTTACTTGACAGCCCACTTTTCTCAGCTCTTTTGCCATCGCCTCGATGCGATCGGTTTCTTTAACGCGCCAGCTGCCGATTCCTCTCAAAGTTGTCGGGCCTTCGCACATGGGTGCGATAGCGGCAATGGTCATCGCGGCATCCGGAATCTGCCGGAAATCTTCATCAATTCCTTGCAGCTTCGGACCGTAGATGGAAGGAGCGGTCTTAATCCAGTTTTCTCCGCGGGTAACCGAAGCACCGGTTTTTGCTAAATACTCAACAAACGCCGCGTCCCCCTGCAGACTGTCTCGGCCTACGCCTTTGACAGTAAGCGGACCGACAAGAGCACCTAAAGCAAGGAAGTAAGATGCACTCGAGGCATCTGCCTCAACCATCATTTCTCCCGGAGAAATGTACGGATGAGACGGAACAACGTAGGTTTCTACATCGATTGTGACGATGACGCCGAAACGTGCCATCAGCTTGCATGTCAGAGACACATAGGGAGAGCTAACCAACTCGCCGTCAATCACGATATTGAGGCCTTGAGCAGGTGCCACCAGCGGAGCAGCCATTAAGAGGCCCGAGGCAAACTGACTTGAAACGTTTCCTTTAACGTGCACGACATCGCTCGTAATTCGTGTACTCGGATAAATCTTTAACGGCGGAAATCCCTGCTCTCCCAAACAAACGATTTGTGCGCCGATGGAGTTCAGTGCTTCAACCAAATGTCCCATCGGTCTTTCACGCATTCTTTGAACGCCGTCTAAAACGTACTCTCCGCCGGAGAATGCCAGGACAGAAGCCAGCGGCCGCATGGAAGTTCCGGAATTGCCTAAGAACAAATCGGCTCTTTTAACCGGGAAGTTGCCGTCGCAGCCTTCAACGATGACTTCATCGCCGTTTTGTTCAAGCTTTACTCCCAATTCTTTGAGCGCGCCGATCATCATGTCGGTGTCTTCAGCAACAAGCAGATTCTTTAAATGCGTTGTCCCTCTGGACAACGCCGCTAAAAGAAGAGCACGATTAGAAATGCTTTTTGAGCCGGGAAGGCTCACCGTCCCCCCGACTTTCTTAATGGGTTTAATGACTCTTACTTCTTCCATCGTCTTTTCCTGGATCTTGTTTACTGGCAGAAAACACGAGTCCTCTGCGGTTTTTCATGGCGTTTTCAAAGCAGGCTTCAAGCTTTTGCGCATCTGAGTTGTCAATGGCTTCTTGAAGTTCTTCAAGCTCCTGTCTATACCGCTTCAGCTCTTTAGATATCGCCGCGCGGTTGCTCAGGCAAATATCACGCCACATTGCCGGAGAACTGGCCGCGATTCTGGTGAAGTCACGGAATCCGGCCCCGGCCATACCGAGCTTTTCCTTCGCATATTTTTCTTTGGTAATCATATCTACCAATGCGTAGGCAAGAACGTGCGGTAAATGGCTGACCGAAGCAAAGATAGCATCGTGCATCTCAGGAGACATCACTTTGATCTTCGCGCCGGCTTTGGTCCATGCATCTTCAATAAATTTAACCTTCTCCGGATCCATTTCATCGGTCGGCGTAGAAATGACCCACTTGTCGTTGAATAAATCCTTCGTGGCGTAAGCAACGCCGGGCAGTTCTCCGCCGGCAATAGGATGACCCGGCGCATATTGGCGGAATTTCTCTTTGAGCCCTTTTCTGGCCGCCTCAATTACCGTCATGCGCGTTGACCCGACATCGGTGACGACTGCGTCCGGCTTGAGATAGTCTGCTAAATCAGAAAATACCTTTTCCATCGCTTGAACCGGCACGGCCACGACAACAATATCTGCGTCTTTTACGGCTTCCGGAATGGAAGTGGTCCAGCTGTCTGCCGCTCCCATTTCCTTAGCCAGCTTCAGACTTTCCTCCCGGTGTCCGCAGGCGATAACTTCATCGACCAACCCGGCCTGCTTCCAGCTCAAAGCCATTGAGCCGCCAATCAGACCGAAGCCGATAACTGCCATTTTTGTCATTCTTTCTGATTCCTTGCTTACAGAAGCTCTTTCAACTCTTCTAAAAATCTTTCGTTTTGCTCTTTGGTACCAACTGTCACTCGGATCCATTCAGGCAAATCGTAAGAATTCATCTTGCGGACAATAATGCCCTTCTTTAGAAGTTCTCCCACAATCTTAGCCCCGTCTCCGACTTTGACCGTGATGAAATTTGAATGAAGTCCCATGTAGGGGAGTCCCAATTCATCAAAAGCTTTAGCAAGCTGTGCAATGCCTTCTCTATTGTTTTTGAGCGTTGTTTCCAAAAACTCCTGATCTCCTAAGGCTGCGATAGCAGCAAGCTGTGACAAATCGTTCACGTTGAACGGATGGCGTACACGGTTGATAAGCTCAAGCAGCTCCGGCTGAGCAATGCCGTAACCGACGCGGCAGCCGGCCAGGCCATAAGCCTTGGAGAAGGTCCTGGCAATAATAACGTTCGGGAAGCGTTTAACGATTTCCAATGAATCCGGCTGGAGTTCTTTCTCCAAGAATTCAACATAGGCTTCATCAAAGAGCACAACGACGTTAGAGGAAACTTTTTCTAAGAACTCGATGATTTCTTTTTCCGACAAATAAGTTCCTGTCGGATTGTTCGGGTTAGTTAAGAAGATTAAACGAGTATTTTCGTCGATCTGTTCAAGAATTCCCAGCAGGTCGGCATTGTAGTCGTCAGTTGCCGGAACCTCTCTGGTCTCTGCACCGCAGAGCTTAGCAACCATCGGATATAAGGAAAAGCTGTACTGCGGGATAATCGCATTTTTGCCTTCGGATAAAACGGTTTGGGCAGTTAAACCCAACAATTCACTCGAACCGCTGGTAATCACAAACCAGTCTTGCGGCAGACCGTATTTCTCGGACAAAGCCTTCTGCAGATAGCAGGAGTCTGCATCCGGGTAGCGGTTTAAGTTCAATGCTGCGTGAGCAATCTTATCTTTGACCTTTTGAGACATGCCGTAGGGATTTTCATTGGCCACGAGCATGATAATTTCACTAGGTTTCAGACCTAACTCAGCAGCCAATTCTTCAATCGGCTTGCTGGCAACGTATTTATCTAAAGCTTGAACCCATGCAGGAGTAGAAGTTGCAATATTGGTCACAGTTTTGCTCCGGTATTGTGTTTCGGTCCGAAATCCTCTTCAACGGGATAAGACCCTAAATTTTTAAAAAATGCGCATTCGTCTTTCAAATCGTTCAAGGCGCGGCTGATGTCCGGGGATTTGCAATGCCCTTCAATATCAATGTAGAAGTAGTACTCCCAGGTCCCGCTTCTTGCCGGACGGCTCTCAAACTTGGTCATCGAGACATTGTGATAGTCAAGCGGTTTTAACGCGTGATAAATCGCACCGGCCTTATGAGGAACGGAAATAATCAGCGAAGTTTTGTCTTTGGCTGGGGCTTTGGAAGGCTCGGTGCCCTGCTTTGCCAGCACCACAAAACGCGTACGGTTGCCCGCGTCGTCCTGAATATGCTCAAATACCGGCTTCAACCCGAATGCTTCGGCAGCGGTTTCACCTGCAATGGCCGCGATGGTCGGATCTTCAGATGCCTTTCTGGCGGCGTCTCCGTTGCTTGCTGCAGACATTCTCGGCAAATCCGGGACATTGCTGTTGAGCCATCCGACGCATTGACCTAAAGACTGAGGATGAGAATAAATTCTCGTGATGCCTTCAAGCGTGCCGGACTTTGTCAGCAGATTATGATGAACCGGAACGGATACTTCGGCGATAATCGACAAGCTGGTTCTGAGCAGAGCATCGAGGGTACGGTTTACCGAACCTTCCGTGGAGTTTTCCATCGGCACGATGCCGAACTGCGCGGTGCCGGCTTCAACTGCGCGGAAGACTTCTTCAATCTGGTCGCAGGCAATCCCTTGAATGGATCGGCCGAACTGCTTGAACATCGCCATCTCGCTGAAAGTTCCGCGAGGCCCCAAGAAAGCGACGGTCGTCTTTTTCTCTAAGGAACGGCAGGCACTCATAATCTCCTTGAAGATGCTGGAGATCCCTTCGGGCTTGAGTGTCCCGTCGCTGTGGTTTACAGCCATCAAAATAACTTCGTTTTCTCGCTCGGGACGATAGACGGGAGAATCGGTTTTGCCTTTAATTTCTCCGATTTTTCTGGCGTTCTTCGCTCTTTTATCCAGCAGTTCAACGATCTGAGCGTCAATCTGATTGATTTCTTCTCTCAGAGGCTGGATTTCTTTATCTGTGGAATGGGATTCTTGAGACATTGGGTCCTCTTCAGTGAGAAGCCTTGAAATCTTTCATAAACTCGGCCAATTTCTCAGTCGCTTCAATCGTCACGGCGTTGTACAAGGAAGCTCTCATGCCTCCGACAATGCGGTGTCCTTTGATGTTGACGATGTTTCTTTCTCTGGCTTTAGCGAGGAATTCATCATTGAGAGATTCATTAGCCAAATTAAACACGACATTCATCAAAGAGCGGCTGTCTTTTTCGACCTGATTTGTATAGAAACCGTCTGAGCCGTCGATCACGTCGTAAAGCATGGAACTCTTAACTACAGAGCGGCGGTGCATTTCTTGGACGCCTCCCTGGGCTAGAAGCCATCTGGAAACCAAGCAGGAAACATAAATCGCAAATGTCGGCGGTGTGTTGTACATCGACTCCGAATTGGCATATGTCAAATAATCCAGCATGGAAGGCGTTGTCGGAGAACAATTGCCCAACAAATCTTTCTTGACGATGACAACGGTAAGTCCCGCCGGCCCGAAATTCTTTTGTGCACCGGCATAAATCAAGCCGTACTTAGAAACATCGACAGGTTTGGACAAAAAGTCGCTGGACATATCGCTCACTAAAATAGCATCGGACTGCGGCACATAGTGGTACTGAATGCCGTTGACGGTTTCGTTGGAGCAGTAATACAGATAGCCTGCCCCGTCGGACATTGCGATTTCATCTTGTCTCGGAACCCTGTTGACAACTCGGGCGGCTTCAGCTGCACCACCGAGTTTTACCGCTTCTTTGAAAGCCTTTTGCGACCAAACGCCGTTGACCAGATAGTTGCCTGTGCCGTAGAAGTTGAAATTAAGAGGAACCATGGCAAATTCCATGTGACCTCCGCCCTGTACAAATAAAACTTCGTAGTCTTCAGAGATACCGTAGAGTTCACGCAGGTTCTTTACGGTTTCATAATAGATGCCCATAAAGTCTTTGCTTCGGTGGCTCATCTCCAGAACGGAAATGCCCGTCCCGTTCCAGTCGGGAAGTTCCTTTTGAACTTCCAGTAAAACTTCAAGAGGCAGCGGGGATGGTCCCGGTGCGAAATTCAGAACTCTATTCATCCTTTTTCTCCTCGTCATCGATTTCTTCGATGATTTCACCGGCGATGATCTCATCATCGCGTTTTTGGATTTCTTCCTGCTTTTCTTTTTCTTCTGCGATGGCTTCGCCTTCGAGCTGCTTAATTTGGTCTTCAGCAGAGCCGTCATCGTTTTCCGTAACGCGTTCTACACCGATGACTGTGACGCCCGGATCCATGGAAATTAAACGAACGCCTTGAGTATTTCTGCCCAGCACACGGATTTCATTGACTCGGGTTCTTACCAGTTTGCCGGCAGAGTTGAGCAGAATGATTTCATCATTGTCATTGACGAGCAAGGCGGAAACGACTTTACCGTTTCTTTCGCTGGTTTGAATGGAAATCATGCCCTTGGTACCGCGGCCGTGACGAGTGTAGTCATTGATAAGAGTACGTTTGCCGTAACCGTTTTCAGTAACGGTCAGGACGGTTACGTCTTCATCCTGGGCGACAAGCATCGCGATGACCTTGGAGTCGCCTTCCAATCTCATGCCTCGAACGCCTGTTGCGGTTCTGCCCATGCTGCGGACATCTTCCTCGGCGAAACGGACAGCTTTGCCTTCATCGTTAAAGAGCATAACGTCATGAACACCATCGGTGATAGCGGCGCCGATCAGATAGTCGCCTTCAACAAGTTTAACGGCGATAATGCCGGCCTTTCTCTGATTCTTGAAATCGCTGATCGGTGTCTTCTTAACTGTACCGTTGGCTGTTGCCATAAAGACGTACAAGTCTTTTTGGAAGTCCTCGTCGGAGATCGGAAGAACCACGGAAACTTTTTCGTCGTTAAGTTCGAGAAGGTTGACGATAGGACGGCCCTTAGAATTGGAAGAACCTTCCGGCAAATCCCAAACGTTAAGCCAGAACATTCTGCCCTTATCGGTAAAGCAAAGAAGAACGTCGTGGGTCGTAGCAACGAAGAGCTTGCTGATGATATCGCCTTCTTTAACTTCTGTCGCTTTTCTGCCTTGACCGCCTCTCTTTTGAGCACGGTATTCAGCGGAAGCCTGACTCTTGATGTAGCCGGTATCGGTCATGGTAACAACCATTTCGCGAAGCGGAATCAAATCTTTAGTCTTGAAGTCTTTGGCGTCGGCAACGATTTCGCTTCTGCGGGCATCGCCGTAGCTTTCTTGAACTTCACGCAAATCAGCAGCAATCTTCTGCTGCATCAAATCGCGGTTGTTGAGCAAGGTGACCAACTGATGAATCTCCTCAGCCAAGTCTGCATAATCTTTTTCGATGCGTTCATGCTCCAAGCCGGTTAATGTCTGCAGTCTTAACTGCAGAATGTTCTTGGCCTGCGCACTGGTCAAGTAGTAGGTACCGTCAGGCTGCAAGCCTTTGGTTAAGTCTTCTCCTTCCGGACGGAAATACTTCGGCTCGAGTTTGGTTCTGGAAATAAGCTCTCCGACCAAAGCAGACGGCCAGGATCTGGCCAACAATCTTTCTTCAGCTTCGGCTCCGTTAGCACTGGTCTTAATCACTTCGATAAATTCATCGATGTTGGCCAGTGCTACGGCCTGACCTTCCAAGAGATAAATCTTGGAGCGAGCTGTCTTCAACTGGAACAAGGCTGCACGGGTCGTGACTTCCCAGCGGTGGTTGATGAAGGCCTCGATGATTTCTTTGATATTAAGAAGCTTAGGCTGGCCGTCTACCAAGGCAACTAAGTTAATGCCGAAGCTGCTTTCCAATTCCGTCAGTTTGTAGAGGTTGTTAAGAACAACTTCCGTATTAGCGCCTCTCTTTAATTCGATAACACCGCGGATACCGTCTTTATCGGATTCATCACGAACGAAAGAAATGCCTTCAATCTTCTTTTCTGAACCGAGCTGGGCGATTTTTTCCAGCATCTGGCTCTTATTAACCTGGTACGGAATTTCTTTAACGATGATGGCTTCTCTATCGGTGCCTTCGATTTCTTCAATTTCCGTCTTAGCACGGATAATAGCTTTGCCGCGGCCGGTTCTGTAGGCTTCGCGAATGCCTCCTAAACCGTAAATGATGCCGCCTGTCGGGAAGTCAGGAGCCGGAAGCAGTTCCATGATTTCATCGATAGTGCAGTCAGGACGGTCAAGTACTAAAAGACAAGCATTAATGGCTTCAACAATATTATGAGGAGGAACGTTAGTAGCCATACCCACGGCAATACCGGCAGAACCGTTAATCAAGAGTGTAGGCACTCGGGTCGGAAGAACGGTCGGCTCCACTTCGCTGGCATCGTAGTTCGGCACGAAGTCAACGGTCTCTTGATCAATGCCGGCAAGCATATCGGAAGCGATACGGGTCATTCTGACTTCGGTATAACGCTGAGCAGCCGGGCTGTCACCATCAACCGAACCGAAGTTTCCTTGCCCGTCGACTGTGCAGTAACGCATGGAGAAGTCTTGGGCCATACGGACGATAGTTTCGTACGCAGCTGCGTCGCCGTGAGGATGGTATTTACCGATGACGTCACCGACCACACGAGCTGACTTTTTATACGGACTGCGGTAAGTATTGCCGAGTTCGCTCATGGCATAAAGCACACGGCGGTGCACCGGCTTTAAACCGTCTCTGACATCCGGCAGAGCACGTCCCATGATCACGCTCATGGCGTAATCCAAATAAGAGGTCTGCATCTCGTCGGTCAGATTTACTTTCTCGTAATGAGTCTCGAGAATGTCGCGGATATCGTCTTTATCTTTAGGTGACTTGGCCATCTAAATATTCCTTCTTACTTATATACAGATATAGTGAATCCGTAGATTTTAATTTAGATAAGCCTTTAAATCGCTCAAAAATAGCATTATTTTGTTTTTATAATATCGTCTTGCGATAGTATCGTTATGAGTAAGTATTTATGAATGGTCGAATTGTTCACCCAGGAATTATTTTGAAGCAGTCTTTCTTAGATCCGCTCAAAATCACGGCTTACCGATTAGCTAAAGAGACAAAAATCAGTCAAACAAGAATCAGCGAGATTATTCAAGGCAAAAGAGCTATCTCTATAGACACAGGCTTAAGGCTTTCCAAATTCTTTCGACTTGATGACTCATTTTGGCTGCAAGCTCAAATGATCTACGACATTCAAAAAGCAAAAGAGAAATTGGAAGAAGAGATAGAAAAGATTCGGCCTTATGACGCCTAAATGATTTCAAATATTGAATCGAATTCCGTCAATTCGGGCATTTTTATAAAGTGAGAATTATTCGCAATAAGAGTTTTGAAACAGTTTTTCGGAAGCAAAACTTTACTAGGCACAACAACCGCTCTTTGTAAAAGAATCTTCTTCCTATTCAAGGAATTAAGACTCTAATATCACTTTTCTTCCTATTTGCCAACAAACATAATTGCTACTTTTAATTTCCAAAAGCGTTACAATCCGTTTCCGTTAGTTGGCATCAAAAAAAGTGCTGACTCTTTTGTTTTCGGCATAGGTGCTTCTCAAGCGTTGCCCGTTTTGGAGGTCGAGGCAGATCCAAAATGTTTCGTTAGTACACAATTACAAACAAGATGTTTTGGATGGAAAAATTTTACTGTTGTTTAGAAACAACAGTAATTTTCGAAATTCACGGAACGGAGGCGCGACTCTCGGAAAGAAACGCTATGTCGTGGCAAAATAGTGAGTGTGAGATACTATGGGCGGCTAATTTAGTGCGCCGTTTGGTACACTCGATATTGATTACGGCCGTTCCCTATAAAAATGCCGTATCATGTTGTTTTATCTGCATCAAAGAGGAAAATGATGAATACAAAGACAAAAATCGGAATGCTTATTGCTTCCCTCGCAATGGCTGCTTCCGGCGTAGTTTGTTCAGCTGATGCGCCTGCAAATCCTTACGTTCAGGCCGCTGGCAAGACATTGAAGACAGCCTACGGTTTGTGCGTTCGCACTGGTTACTGGACACCTGCTCTTGCTGAAGCCCAGGGCGCTCTCGGCCAGAACTGCGACTGCGATACAGACATCATCAAATGTGAAGCCGGCGCTGAAAAAGTTGTTCTTTCTGCTGACACACTCTTCGCTTTCGACAAAGCTGTTCTTAAACCTGAAGGCAAGGCAATGCTCAAGGAACTCACAAGCCGTATGGCTGGTTTGAACCTCGACGTTGTTATGATCAACGGCTATGCTGACCGTATCGGCGGTGCTGCTTACAACTTGAAGCTCTCCGATCGCCGTGCTAACGCTGTTAAGGCTTTCTTGGCTGAAAACGGTGTTCCAGCTGCCCGCATCCACGCTGAAGGTAAAGGTCAGGCTGATCCGGTTGTTGATTGCCCGAACCCATCCAAGGCTGGCGAAATCAAGACATTCCAACAGTTGATCAACTGCTTGCAGCCTAACCGCCGCGCTGTTATCGAAGTTGTTGGTACACGTCCGGCAAAGTAATGCATAACTAATGCGTACAGGGACCTGCGGGTCCCTTTATTTTTTATGACTCCAGAAATCTTTCTTTTTGACTTTGACGGTACGTTGGTTGATTCTGCTCCTGACCTTGCAGCAGCAGCCAATCATTTACGCCTGGTAAGAAACCTTCCTCCCGTTCCCTACGACAAACTTAAGGTGACCGCCTCCAGCGGAGCCAGGGGTCTGATTAAAGCGGCCTTTGACATGGATCCGGACTCTCCGGGTTACGACGAAATAGTCAAGGAGTTTTTAGATTACTACCAGAACCATTTAGCTGACCACAGCGGCCTCTTCCCCGGAGTGCGTGAACTTCTGAATTGGTTTGATGCTAACTCGATAGTTTGGGGCGTAGTTACCAACAAACATGAACGCTTTACTTACCCGCTTATTGAAGCATTGAGGATCCATCCTCATGTGGTTGTGTGCGGAGACACCCTTCCGGAAAGAAAACCTTCTCCTCTGCCCTTGATTTACGCCGCAGAAAAAGTCGGTAAAGACATCACCAAAGGCATTTATTGCGGAGACGATAAACGCGATATCACGGCAGCGAACGCTGCTGAATGCTTCAGCATTGCGGCCCAATGGGGATATCTCGGAAAAACCTATCCGATTGAAGAGTGGGGAGCCGATTTAATCATGCGCAATCCGAGCGAGCTAATTCGTTTTCAGATCCCCTAATTTGCCATACTTAAGACAATCTTTTGGTAGAAAAATAATAAGGGGTTGTCATGGGCAAGAAACTGTATATTACCGGGGGTATAGTCGCGGGCTTAGTTTTGGTTTATGCAGCCGGCGGTTTCTGGGCCATTCCAGCGAGCACCAACTGGGCTCTCAAAAAATACGTTGATCCTTTGCTTGACCGTGAGGTCACAACGGAGAAAGTGGAATTTAATCCGTTTACTCTGCATTTGAACGTCAAAGGACTCAATGTTCAGAAATCAGGCACCCCGGACGCCCTTCTCCACATCAAAGAAATCGATACAAAGCTGAAATGGACCTCACTTTTCAAGCTTGCTCCTCTGGTTCAGCATTTCAAAGTTGACCAGCTTCAAGCCAACATCGTTCGCACCGGATTAGCAACATTTAATTTCTCGGACATTATTGATAAGTTTGTTAATCAGCCCGAAGAGCCAAAAGAAGAGGACAAGGACAAAAGTCCTCAGAAGTTCAGTATTGACAACTTCGAGATTATTAATTCCGGCGTCAAACTTGACGATAAATTCAGAGGAAAAGTAGACGAGATAACGGATCTTCAATTCGCGCTTCCTTTGATTTCTAACTTTGAGACTCAGGCGGAAAATCCGATTACTCCGAAACTGTCTCTTAGATTTGACGGCGAACCTTTATCTATTGATGCTCAGAGCCTTCCCTTCTCGATTTCGAAGAAGACGGGGGTTGATTTTGAGCTGAAGTCGCTGAATCTTTCCAATGCCGCTTCCTTTAACCCAGTTCCGCTGAATGCTCACATCGTCGGCGGCACGGCAGATGCAAAACTTAACTTAGCTTTTGCGAATGAAGACGCCAAGATCCATGAAGTTAAGCATTTGCGTCTCAAGGGTCAAATCACAATCAATAATCTTGTTGTTCAGGACGATGTCAATAAACCGTATGACGTCTTGAAGGTTAAGAGGATTGATGCAAATCTGAAAGAATTTGCGCTTTTTGCGCAACGTCTCGATTTCGGGGAAATCAAAGTTACGGATCCGGACGTTGTAGTGACAAGAAATACTGACGGATTAAATCTCGCGATTTTGGCTCAGAACATTATCAAAGAAGATGATTCCTCAAAGTCTAAATCTCAAGATCGGGCATCTGCCACAACCGAGGAAGCAGCAAAAGAAGCTAAAGAAACAGCTTCGGCTCCAACAGCTAAGCCAGAATCCAAAGTTAGTGCCGAAGAGTCTGCCACGGCTGAAGCTAAACCGGAACCTACGGCTCCTGTGACAGCAACCGAGAATAATGGAACAGCCCCTGCAGCAAAGGTTACTGAAGCATCAAAACCAACTTCGGATGCCAAAGCTCAAGCTAATGAAAATGTTGAAGCTGCTTCCGAAGAAACAAAACAAAAACCGGAACAATCAACTAAGTCAGAAACGAAGACTGTACAAGATAAGTCCGATAAACAACCCGTAGAGCCAAACAAGGCTGAAGCAAAGCCGGAAGACAAACCTGTTGCCGAGGCCCCAATGAAAGCGGCTGACGTTTCTACGGCAAAACAAACCGCGGAAACTGCAAAATCTCCTGTTCCTGCCAATGCAAATGAGAAGACAGAGCCAGCAGCAAAAGCCGAATCAGCACCAACTTCTGATCTAACAACTCAACAAGCTTCCGACAATACCGCTAAGCCGGAAAGCAAACCGAAGACTGAGCCAACTTCTGAAGCCGAAAGGACAGAAACCCCGGCTATTGTTGGTAAAGAGTCTGGTGAAACTCAACCTGCTCGTGAAGCTAAACCGGAAACACAAGAAAAAGCCGAACCGGCGGTCAAAGCTGATGAGAAAGCAAGTCCTGAGGAACAGCAAAAAGCCGTTCCCGATACGGAACCAAAATCTGCTTCCAATGATGTAGCCAAGACCGAAACCAAGCAGGATACAAAGGCAGCGGAACCTGTGAAGAGTGAAGCTTCCGTCCCGCCAGCTAAGGAAACTGCTGCCGCTGAGTCTGCCACATCGACCCAACCGGCAGCGCAGAAAGCAGAAGCTGCCGCGAAGGCCGACAACCCTGCAGTTCAAAACAAAGCAATTAAATCGGCTCCAAAACCTGCTGTAAAGACTTCTCCAAAGAAAGAACCTAAACCAGCTTCGAAGGCTGCATCTAAGCAAACAGCTCCATCTCGGCCTGTTGTCAGTGCGGCAGAATCGGCGGTACCCGCTCCTCAGAGCAACGTCATCAGAGAAACAATCGAGTACATTCCGCAGTCTGCCCTGCCGGGAAGCTCTTCACCTGTTCAAACGCAGCAGCAGGTTCAGCCGGCTTCAGACGCACCTGCAGCAACCTCTTCCGAACCGGCACAAGAAACGGTCGTTCCCGGAGCAACGTTTATTCCGCCCGGAGAAATAAAGGAAACGGTCACACCGCTTTCTCAACTTAAGACAGCTCCTTCATATGCCAGAATTGAATCGGTTCGGGCATCAGCCGGATCAGGTACTAGCACTTCTGCCGCTGTAAACCTTGTTAACTATCTCTTGACTCCTGCTTCAGCTCAAACCTCGGACAAGGCTGAACCTGCGGCCGCTGAAGAGGCATTAAAAGTTTCTGAGATGTCGAACAATGAAGTGGTGGCCCCAACTGGACTTGAACCAGACAAGTCAAAGGCAGAAACTTCTTTGACTGCGCCGGAACCTTCGGAAGCTAATAAACCGGATACTCCCTCGCAGCCAGCTCCACAGAACGCTGAAGCTGAACCAAAGGCTTCTGGGGAAACTCAGGCTGCCAGCCCAGCTCCTCAGACAGCTCAACCTGCGGCCCAGCCTTCTGGAATCCAAGCAGACGCCCCAGCTCCGAAAGCAGAAGAAACCACCTCGGCTCCTCAGCAAACACAACCGGAAGCCGAATCCGTCGCCAAGACAAACGTTGAGCAATCAGTTCCCGCTGCACAATCTGCAGACTCAGGAACGCCATCTGTTTCCAATCAGCCTACGTTGAACTCAGCTGAAGCAACCGAGCAGCCTGCTTCCGAGCCTCAGGCAAACACTCAAACAGCTGAAACCGCCGCTCCCGGTTGGTATTGGAATTTCGATAAGATTTCCGTTGTAAACGGAACGGTTAACTTCACTGACAATACGGTTAAATTCCAACAGAACCTTTCAAATATTAATGCAACCGTTTCTTCTCTTAACGGAGAAAAAGGAAGCAAAGCTAACTTTGAAGCTAATTTGAATGTTCTTGACGGAAATGTTGAAGCAAAGGGTGACGTAAGTCTCACGCCGTTGGTAATCAACATTGAAGAAACCACAAAAGATCTGAATATTCCTAAAGTAATGCCGTACATCAGCCCCTTCGTGGCTGCCAAGATTAACGACGGCAAACTTTCTAATCAAGGCAAGATTACTCTTGATTTAAGTCAGGCGACCCCTAACATTGGGTTTACAGGAAGTGCGGGGGCGTCTTCCGTTGCTGTCGCCGATGCCAACAATGCTCAGGTCGCTAAATGGAATTCTTTGAATGTCAGCAATATCGACGTGAAGAGCGGAAAGAATATTTCCGTTGCTTTGGGCGATATCGCATTGGCAGGACCCTCTGTGAACGTTATTAGGTTCTCCGATGGTACCTTTAATTTTGACAAACTGACTAAGAGCACTCCCTCGACTACACAAGCCTCCGCTCCTAAGACTGCGGCTAAAGCCGAACCTGCTCCTGCGGTTTCTTGGAGTATTGGCAAAGCCACGGTTTCCAACGGCCAGATCCAATTTAATGACCAAACCGTTAACTTCAACAAGACCATTTCTAACCTTGCGGCTACGGTTTCGGGGCTGTCTAGTCAGCCCGGTACATCCTCAGCCTTTACAGCATCTTTCGGAGCTCTTGGCGGGAGCTTGAATGCATCCGGATCCTTCAACCTTTCTCCGTTCAAACTTAACCTGAAAGAGTCAGTTAAAGGACTCCATCTCGCTGAGTTAACTCCTTATATCAAGCAGTTTACAAACGCCCACGTCGTCAACGGTCAATTAGCAAGCCAAGGCGATGTTGTGGTGAAATTAGGAGGCGCGGCTCCGGACATTACCTTCAATGGAAATTCTGAAGTCACTTCTATTAACTTGACGGATGCACAAGGAACACCTTTTGCTAAGTGGCAAGATCTAAAGGTAACGGGCATTAATTTCTCAAGTGACTCAAATCTGTCCCTTGTCGTTAAGAACATTGCCTTATCATCTCCTTCTTTCTATATTGCAAAGAGTGCCAAAGGCAAATTCAATATCGAAACTTTGGTTAAGTCAGAGAGTAAAGGCTCTGCAAAATCAGCCACCGCTGAAACAAAGACAACTGTTAAAACAAGCAGTACTAAATCCGCGGGCACCTCTTCGGGACTTCCTAGCATTACGCTGAACAAGATATCCATTAACAACGGTTCAGTCTTCTACAGAGACAGCGCAATGGAACCGGAATTCACTCTGCACTTATCTGCACTTAAGGGAAGTCTTACAGACTTTACGACGGCAAAAGGAACACCAGCTAACTTAGATGTCACTGGCAACCTTAACGGAACGCCTATAAGCGCTAAAGGCTCTATTGCTCCGTTTGCTAAGTCATTATCTCTAAACTTAGATGGTTCTGTCACTTCTCTGAATATGCCGATCCTCTCACCGTACTCGGTCGAATTTACGGGCTACCCGATTAAACAAGGTCAAGTGACTTACAAGGGTGCTTATAAGATTGACAATGGAGAACTAACATCCACCAATAACATCGTCATTAACCGTCTTGAATTCGGAGCCGTTAGCCCGAAAGCAAAAGAAACTTTGCCAGTTGGCTTAGCTGTCTCTCTGCTTCAAGACAGATCAGGACAAATTGATTTGAACCTGCCGGTTACCGGTTCGTTGAACGATCCTGAATTCTCCGTTGGCGGCATTATTGTCAAGGTAATCGTCAACTTAATTACGAAGGCTGTAACGGCCCCGTTTGCTCTTATCGGCTCCATGTTCGGAGGAGAAAATCTTGATTTGAATAATCTTGCCTTCGTAACGGGATCGGCCCGAATAAGCGACCAGACTGAAAAAGCTCTAGCCGTTGTCGGCAAAGCCATGACCGAAAGACCAGGCATCAAGATTCAAATTACCGGTATCGGCAATACTGCTCTGGATGAAAAAGGTCTCAAAGAAAAACGCTTAATGAGACAGATGATCTTCTCCATTTATCGCGACAGTACAAGCTCTACGGATGCGAAGAAACTGACACCGGTTCAAATGAACCAAGCCATCAGAAATCTCTTCAAAGAAAGCGATGCTCCGAATAAGCCGAAGACAGATAATCCTCAGGAAATGATGGACTTCTTGCTGCAGAACATCAGAGTACCAACGCAAGATCTTCAGGAATTGGCTACTCGAAGAGCAGAGGCCGTCAGAAATTATCTGATTAACAAAGAAAAGATTAAACCTGACCGCTTATTTGTGGTAGCGGGCGATGTCATCGACAATGCCGGAAATACCGCAGGAGTGAAACTCGAACTTCAGCAATAAAAAAACTTGACAGGAAACCCCGCATGAAATACACTGGAATATTAGCACGTGGGGGCGACCTGGTTTCGACAGGGGTCATGAGATGATTGGACGCGTGCCGAGGTGTGAGTTCCTCGCTAAACCACTTACGAAAAATCAAACGCCAACGATGAGCGTTTCGCTCTCGCCGCTTAATTAGGCGAGACGCTGCAACCGGTTCGCTTTTAGATCGGGCTGCGAAAGCAGCGGCAGCGACATACTATAAAAGCTAGTCAGTTTTGGAGTTGTGACGAAACTGGCGAAATTCAGCAACTGGCTGTTATCCGGCATCGCTAATTTGCAGAGATAACAGTGAGAACTAAAATGAATTAGACACGCACGTAGAGGCTGTTGTTGATAACTTCTGGACGCGAGTTCGATTCTCGCCGCCTCCACCAGAACCGATTTGATCCGAGACAAAAAATCTCGGATTTCTTATTTTTAAATCAAACGATTACAAACAATCCTTCTCAATTTAAAATTTTTAGATATCCCCCTCGATTTCGATGTATTAGCTGGGTTGAAAGCTGGGTTAAAGCTGTTTAATTTTTAAAGCTCATAAATCGAACTGTTTTATTTTTAGGTCGAACGTTTTTCTGTTTTCACCGTCTCAAATTAGATAGCGTTAACTAAATCAAACTTCAAAACGGCTAATACAGAATCAAAAACAACCGGAGACGGCAACCATATCATCAGAAAGCAAAGGGGCGGAAAAGAGCCGGCGCTGAACGCAACTCCCTCAAAGTAAACTTAACGGATACACTCAATTAGGCTCAGTGCACCATTCAACAGAGACGCAGGTGTATCGGAGTCCGAATACTAATCATTTACTTTCTCAATTCTTCAAAGACAGCGGCGGCAGCGCCTTCTTACGAAATTTATTTTTCCAATACTTTAATTCCAAAAAACTAATGCAAAGCTAACTAACTACATTAGAAACAGCGCTGCCGACAACCACGGTAAAAACCAGGCTTTGAATTTGTTAACGAAAACAAGAAGACTTATTAAAGAAAAGAATAAAAGGCAAGCGTAAATAATTGCCATTAAGAACCTAGAGACACGGCTGAGTGTTTAAGACCTCAGCCTCTATCGTTATATACTTTTTTGATACATCCTTACTTAACCACTTCCAAGAGAGAATAAGCATGAAAAAATTTTTACTTATCCCTATCTTCTTATATTTAATTGGTTGCGCCCAAATCGGAAATACTGAAGTAAATCTTCAAAAAGCCGAAACAATTAAAGTAGGTATGACCTATGAAGAAGTTGTAGAGATCATGGGAAAACCATTTATAGTTCAGAAATTTCCCGACAATAAAATGGTCGCTCGATGGAGTCAAACTAAAGCCAATATTTTTATGAGAAATCCTGAACATAAAAGCGTCGATATGGGCTTCAAGGATGGAAAATTTGTCAAACTTCTTGGCATAAGCGAAACTAAAGAATAACAAATTAAATCTTGTAAATTCGTTTCTTTCCTCACATTCCGGAATTCCTATTTAACTTACGAATTCCTAACTGTATAGATAATTCTCTACTCACGATCACGCTTTGAATTTGTTAACGGAAAGATAGAACAACTTATAAAAAAGAAGAAAGAGCAGGAGTAAGTATTTTCCACTCCAGACTAGAGACAAGGCCGAGAGTTTTAGACCTCGGCTTTTGTTTTTGTGTTCATCATATAAGCCCCAAACGCTCTATAGGGTAAAATGTAAACGTTTGTTATTATCAAACTGGAATTATGATCATGAAAATGCTAGTTTCCTCTTTCCCAAGCACACTCAAAGTCTTTCTTTTTTCATGTGTTGTTTCTCTCGCGGGTTGCGCCTCATCCAATAAGTATATGGCAGATGAAATAATCGACGCTAACAGACCCAACGGCACCGTAGATGTTGGTTTTTATCATAGCGGTGCCCCCCTTTCAGATGATGGACAGAGTGCCAATTGGACACACGCAATAGATGTTGCGCGCAGAATGTGCAAAAAATGGGGATACAACGACGCTGAACCCATTAATAACAGAATTAATTGGGAGGGTCGGGTGAACGGCTATGGATACTTATTAAATGGGAAAATTTGGATGAGATTCTTGTGTACCGGAGAAGAAACCATCAATGTTCAACATAAGCCGGGAGCCTTTAAATGAAAAAATTAGTATTTATCTTTTTTACAAGTTTGCTTGTAGGTTGTGCGTCTAAACCCTCGGTCATTTGGCATCATCCTTTTCCCGCTCCAAATCAGTTCCAACAAATGAGTGAGAGGTGCCAAAAAGAAAATCCTAAGAATATGATTATGCTAGCAGAATGCTATAAGAAGGCCGGGTGGAATCCTTTAAGCATTCAGGAATCGGAAAAATGCAAAAGAGAAATACAATTTGCCCAAGAACTTCTTGAAAAAAAAATTTCCCTCAGACTTCGACATAGATTAGAAGTGACAGCTGGCAAACCAGATTCTGAAGCGGTTTTGTCTGAAAAAGCATTTGATTACATGATAGAGGGACAACAAATTAAGATAAATGGCATTATCGATGCAGTAAATAAAAATAATTCCTGTTACAACGAGAATGGCATGAAAGACTTTAAAGAATTTATGGATGAAAAACAGTCTGAATTGAATTTCCTCAAGCAAAACAAAATAAAGCTACTGAAAAAACGTATCACCGCTTTACAACTAAACGAATTATTCCTTGGAAGATTGGAACTACAGGAAATTTTAGGAAAATAATAGACTCTTCAACAGAGGATTAAGCTTTCATTAGGGTGCTCAGAAAGATAGGGCGGTGCAAAGATCCAAAATCCTGAGATGAGTTGATAGAGTTCGCTCGCAAGTTTCTGTTTGCCATCAACAATAAACACGGCTTTGCTCCGGCGAAAAAGTTTTCCACAATGCTCAAGAGAAGGAAAGCCGGCATTATCTGTGCCGGCAAATACGGCCACAGCTCATGCCAGCTAGAAGAGGCGAACAACAAGATAAAGATGCTCAAACGAAAGGTTTACGGCTGCAGAGACTTCGAGTATTTCTCGCTGAAAATAAAAGGCGCTCTACCAGGGAAGCGTTTCTCGCCACGGGATACGATGAAACGGAGCTACGCGGTACTCACGTCTGGCTTATGGGATACCCTACCATTTCCTCTTAATAGGTGAAGAGCTAATAAATTAAACTCAATCAATTGATTTTATTAAACTTTCGCTTCCTCCCCTCTCCACCAGAACCGATTTTTATGAAGCCCCGCAAGGTGCTTTTTCCTTTTCAAAAACTCCAAAAAATATTAATCCCATGGCCTTCAGACAGCCATGGGACAGTTGCCAGGAATCTAATGGGACCTTTCTTTTCCTCTGACAGCTGAGATGTTAGAGTCCAAGAGAAGGTTCTCTTAAGGATCTGAATTAGAACTGATAAAGGTATCTAGCTTTCAAATTCTGATCGACACGACCGTCATTGCCGCCGCTTACGCCATAAGAAAAACTCAATGCATGATTGCCTTTTGCGGCACTCACACCAACTCTGCCCGTGTACAGCGCATCCTCGGCGATTCTGGTTTTAAACGAATCTCCAGCAGAACTGTTTTCCAGAGCAACAGTATGTTTGACCTTCTTATCGCCAAAAGCCGGTGCGACCTCAACGTCCACAAACGGTAAAATATCGGCTCCGCAGGACGCCTTTAAATTTACATTAAAAGCCACACCAACCGGTGTTTGAACCAAATTTGATTTTTCAAAGCTGTACTTAAAACCACCGGCAGAGAAACCATCCATATCCACATGCAAGTAACGAAGCCCAACATGCGGTGTCACTTGAATTGCTTCAGAAATAGCAATAGGCTTTTCTGCTCTGACTTCCGTCGAAAATGCTTTTACCTTCGGTTTTCCTTTGTAACCAGTCTGCGTGATCTCATTAGTTGATTCAAGATAGCCTACTGTGCCAACTACGTCCGCATACCCGGCGCTCCAAACGCCATATGCGTTCAAACCCCAGAAGTCAACATTATTCTTCGTCCCGGCGCCTGCTCCTTGACCCCTAACGGAGCCTTTACCAAAGTTCACGGAGGCACCTGCCGCCACACCGTTACCGAAGGCATAGTCCGAACCAATCGTGATAAGGCTCATGTCGCTCTTATAGCCGTACGACTGAGAACCCGCAGCCAAGGAAGAGGCTTTGCTGAAAGAACCATTAACATCAATCCAAAGATCTGCACCGGTTTTTTCATGAGTTTCTGAGGCTAAAACAGAACCGTGACGAGTAATAGTGTCGCCGATGAGAGAGGCAGTATTGATGGAAATGTTCTGAGCGCCGCTTGCCGTGCCCATTAACGCAATCTTATTGATCTCCGCAGTCGCTTTTTCTAAAGTGGTCCAGCTAGTCAATGCAACCAATCGCTTTGCACCAAGCCCGTTGGACAAGAAAGATTCATTCAGAGTGTTTGAAAGCAGAGCGCTTCCATTAAACACTGTTTCTGCCTTCTCCGTCACGATAGTGTTATCAACAACTTTCTTTAAGAGATTGTCAGTGGCCAGAGAATAGTCTTTTACAGCGTCAGAATCTTTTACGTTAAATACTACTGTTCCATCAGCAACTTTTGTTGAATTTACCACGTACACAGAGCTGTCTTTGCCAGCAGATACCTCATCCACGTTAACCAAAGGAGACGAACCGTCATAGTCTGCATTCGGAAGGATTAACAAAGTTCCGTTGCCGTCTAATGTAATAGATGAAGCAGCCTCATTGGAGATGCTGTCTGCCAAGCTTCGCGTTGCTGCTGCGGGTTCAGGAGCATTTCCTAAATTAATGCTGCCTGCAATTACAGTTCCGGCAGACAAGAGTAAAGTCGGTTTTGCACTGTTGGTAAGTAGAGCCTTTGCAGTCTTAGCTTCCACTCCAATCGCCACGTTCCCTTCCACGTTCAGTGTGCCCGTCCAGTTGTTTACACCGCCGTCAATAATTAAAGTAGAAGAAGACAAAGCATTGACCGTTCCATTGCCAACCAAAGCATTGTCTGCTTTAAGCGTTGTGAAACCACCGAATGTTACAGAGGTCCCCTCTCCTTCTACTCTCAGCGCAGTAGAAAGATTGTTTTTTGAAACGGCTTCAATTAAGGTATTTGATTCGCTTGTACCGATTGACAGTGCCGCCCCGCCACTAGCGTCAACTGCGATAGCAGACTTATCGGCCTCTGCAGTCACCGTGATACTGGAACCTTCAATCGTAACTTTAGAGTCTCTGGCAAAAACACCGTACACACCGCTGTCGTATTCGGTTTGAGAAAGATCTTTTGCGGACAGAACAACCGTTTTTCCTTGTGAACCTAAGGTCACAGAATTTTCGGGTCGCTCAGAGTTATCTGTTGCATGCAAACCGTTATAAGCGTACAAAGCGTAGGTACCTTCTAAACGAGTGTAAAGCGGATTTTTTGTGTACTCATACCCGTGCTTTGCTCCAAAGCTTGATCCTTCTACGCTAACGTTTAGGTTTCCTAAAATTTTTAAATTTGAGGCGTTATGTTCCGAATAATCCTTAGGCTCACCTTTGTCATAATCGACATACAAGGAGTCGTTAGAAATACCAACGGCATTCCAATATCCATTTTTTACAACAATTGAAGTATTGGTATCCTCTCCAAATACTGTAGTGCTCTTGTTCTCCAAACCATAGCTCACAGCGAATTCAGTGCCAAGCTTTTCTGCTTTTTCACGGTCAAAAATAATTTGATAGTCTTTCGATTCTGTTGGCCCAAGTTGAATAGTCTGTGAGTAATCTTGACCAACGATAACTTTTACGTTGATATTTTTGGCATTAAAAGTCGCCTTAGTTTCGGGACCTCCTGCCAAGCGAATACCGGCCGTACCGTTACTGTCCAGTGAATCTCCCGAAAATCGGCCGCTACCAACAACGTTAACAGTTAAATCTTCTACAGAAGAGGCAAAAGACACGCTTGAACCATTCAAGTTAATTCCTATGGCGCTTGATCTTCCTACCCCTCCTCCTTCAACAATCGAATTGACGCTAACATTGCCGGAATTATTAAAGTTTTGAGTTGTCGGGTAAGAGTTTAAAGCTTGTGCACCATATGGGCTAACAGCGTTTAAAGTGACATTTCCTCCGTTGAAATTAATTATCGAGGTTTCTGAATTACTAGCGGTCGCCCACGCCGTATAGTCATCGTCAATATCCGAGGCGAAAAGATCTCCTTCTTGAAAAGTCAACTGACTTCCATCGTTATTTACTACGATTGAAGCCCTTCTTGAGGAGATCCCAGTTTTGTCGTTTACTATTACTAAATCTCCAGTAATGACTGAGCTTGTGTCGACAAAAATGGGTTTATCTGTGTTTCTAGAAAACGCAGCTGCATTCACGACATCTACGTTATATCCCACTCCCACGAAAGCAGTTACCACTGCAACCATAACCAAATTTTTTTTGAAACTTCTCTTTTGCATGGCTAGATTTATTGAGTTAAAACTTCGCCGAGTCTAAAAGAAGGTCATGTTTTTTCTATAGGGCAAATATCTTAGGAACCCCCTAGTGGGTGATGATGCGCTGAGTATCAATATGCTAAAACTTTATGTTTTTAATTTTTAGTAACATTCTTGCCATTCAGCCCCCTGCAGCTCCTCCCTGGTTTTAGCGACGGATGATGAAAGAAGAATCTTTTCTTTGATTGTTCTAATTATGTACTTATGTATGAAAAATATTCATCCCTAACCTGCTATTGGCACTCCTGCTTCATACAATTTCAAAAACTTCTGTCACTAAAGTATTAGTTCTCTCTGTCACCTTTTCAGCAATGTACAAAACGGAGGCTCAGTTCAAAATTCACTCATGGATGTGAATCACTTAATCTACAAATACAAGGAGATAACAATGAGCTTGTCCAGGAGACTATTCTTAGGTTCAACTCTTGCTGGTGTAGCAGGAACAGCACTTTCAACGGCACATGCTGGATTTGCTGACTCAAAACAAATTCATTGGGATAAAACTGTTAACGTTGTCATCATCGGTTCCGGGGGTGCAGGTTTAGCAACCGCAGTTTCAGCGGCAGAACATGGCGTTAAGGACATTCTGGTTTTAGAAAAATTAGCTTTTTTAGGCGGGAATACGGCTATCGCCACCGGCGCTTTCAACACTTCTGATCCGAAACAGAAAGAACAGGGAATTAAAGACAGTCCGGAGCTTCATGCAGAACAGACCCTTAAGGGCGGCGACTTCAGAGCCAATCCAACTCTTGTCCATGAACTGACAGAAAACTCATATGAGACCCTGAGATGGCTCGAAGAAAAAGGTGTACGTTTCCAGCCAAAGATTCTTCAGGTTTACGGCGCCTTATGGCCTCGTTCTCACGCAACCGAAGCCAGCAAGGGTTCAGACTACATCCGCGTCCTTTCTAATGAAGCTAAGAAACTTGGCGTTGAAATTCTTACTCAGGCTCGGGTTGTCGACATCATCCGCGAGAAACCTCTAAGCGGACGCGTGTTAGGTCTGGAATATGTCAATAAAGAAGGAAAATCTGTCTTTGTCCGCGCACTAAAGGCTGTCGTCGCCTGTGCAGGTGGCTTCGGAGCCAATAGAGAAATGAGATCTCTTCATGATCCTCGTCTATACAATCTAACAACCACAAATAATCCGGCGGCTTCTACCGGTGAAGTCCTGACGATGATGCAAGATATTGGCGCCGACGTTACAGGCATGGATCATATCCAATGCAACCCAGGCTGCCCTCCGGGACGTAAACTACGCGTAAATATGTTCTCTTGGCCACAGAACATGATCATGGTCGGCTTTGACGGGAAACGCTTTATCGCAGAAGACTCAAGAAGAGACCAGATGAGAGACGCGATCCTTGCATTGCCTAAACAGACAGCATTCTGCATTCAGGATGATTATGGACAAAGTCTGAACAATACAGGTCACCAAAAAGACAACCTCAAAGGTTTGGAGACAGGAGACGCTTGGAGAGCCGATACCTTAGAAGAATTGGCCAAGAAGGCAGGCATCGATCCTCAGAATCTAGTCAAAACCGTTGAAGAATACAACAAAGGCTGTGATGCCGGTAAAGATCCTGGCGGCAAGAAACCTCACAATCTTAGAAGAATTGAAAAAGCACCCTTCTGGGCTGGCTATGCCGGCATGTCCGTTCACCACACCATGGGCGGCGTTGTAATCAACACTGACACACAAGTAATTGATAGGCACGGCAAAGTTATTCCTGGCTTGCATGCTGTTGGGGAAATCACCGGAGGTATCCATGGATCCAACAGACTGGGTGGGAATGCAATTGCTGACGTCTTCACCTTTGGCAGATTAACTGGAATTGCTTTAGCAAACGGCAAATAACAATTTCTCTAGATTGGCAACGGGCGCTTTGCGCCCGTTTCTTAACTCTTCGCCTCCTGGAGGAGATTAACAAGCGCGACAGGAGTGTTGACTTGAAGTTTGTACTTTATTGAAGCACGGTGTACTTTCACAGTATGTTCCGTGATGCCTAACTCTATTGCAATTTGCTTATTTAGTAATCCCTTCACTACCAGCTCACAAACTTCTTTTTCGCGCATGGTCAAGCTTTCGAACTTCTCTTTAGCCAACTTCTTATTTCTTTGTAGCTCCCTCAGCGAACGGTCTGTCTCCAGAGCCTTCTCTACACTTTCTTTAAGCTTATCCGGCGATACTGGCTTAAGAAGAAACCCGCTAGCACCTCGCTGAAGAGTGTGAACTGCCATTTCAACGTCTCCGTGGCCTGTTAAAAAGATAATCGGAAGGCCTATCTCCTTCTCAGTCATAACCTGCTGCAGTTCAATGCCGGTCATTTCCGGCATTTTTACATCCAAAATTACGCATCCCGGAATTGCAGGATTATCTTCCTCCAAGAAAGAAAGTGCGCTGACGTACTCAACCACGTTGTAACCAAACATTCTTAGCATAAATGCTTCTGAATTACGGTATTCATCGTTATCGTCAACTATTCGGACGACTGCCATTCTATTTTTTGTCATCATTTTCTCTTTGGAAGTCGAATAAGAGCGTTTAATCCTCTCGGCTTATTTGGCGTGAGAACCAATTTCCCTCCGGCCTTTTCTACTATATCCTGGATGATTTTAATCCCCAGTCCCAACCCATTGGGTTTGGTGCTGGAAGTAGTCTTAGCAATCTTTTCAACGTCAGCTGCCGACAATTGTTTTCCATTATCGGCCACAACAAATTCAACGAAATTTCCAGCATCACGCACTGTAATTTCAATGACTGGTTTAGATATTGAATCTGTTGCTTCTGCAGCATTTTTAAGCAAGTTATAAAGCGACAGCTCTAATCCTCTTGGATCAATTCTGCAATCAGATTTTGTCCAAATGTTTTCTTTTAACGTTCCATGAAAATTTCCGCTTAGCTTCAGAGATTCTATAGAGCGGGCGACAACTTCTGAACAGCTGCATCTAAAGGATTTAACTTTGGACGCGTCCTGAGGATTCGCAAAGCCTCGAACAAAATCAATAACTGAAGAAGCTTGCTCCGACTGTTTGGAGATTTTATCTATCACCATTTTCACCAACTCCGGATTTAGGTCACCGGAGGTTAAATGGGCTTTTAATCCGGCCGAGTAGTTGCTTATTGCCCCTAGCGGCTGTTTTAATTCGTGGGCGATCAAACTTGAAATATGACTGATTACACTTGATCTCTCAAGTGCACTCAGCTGTTCTCTGCTCTTCTTTTCTTTTTGTGATAAGAGTTCCTTTTCCTTCAGGGCTGTTTTTAGCTCTAGGGTACGCAAATGAACCATTCGATTAACTCGAAAGATATGCCAGCAGACTGCAAGAATGAAAGAGATAAACAAAATAATTTCTGTAGAGAATCTTTTCCATAGTGCCCCCGGACGCCACTCCTGAAGATAAGCGTAGGGACCCAATGCTAATTTTTTAGTTACTTCGTCTAGACTGCTAAAACCGGAAGGATAACTCCAGCGGTATCCTTCCGGAAGTTCAGGCATCTTGTAAAGGGCCGCAGCAATTGCAGCCGCCATATCTGAGGAGCTGTTGGGATAAGCACCGACGACTATATTCGGATAGAGATTAGTCGTATGAACACAAGCTTCAGTTTCTTTTTTTCTGGGAGAAAGAACGCGTATCTGATCCTGCTGAATGATACCCTTCTTAATTGCGTCCTCTAACTCACAATACCCGAGAAGACCAACATCTGCAGCCCCCGAAAGGACAGCTGAAATGACGCCCGGACTTCTGAAGCCGACTTCTAAAATATCTTTAAGGTCTTTATCAATATTTAAACCTTTCTCTTTCATCCAATAAGTCAAGATCAAATAATCATGTTCAAAACCTTTTTCTCGGACAGCAAGAGTTTTGTTGTTTAGGTCCTTCTCATTTTTTATTTCATTTTTGTCTTTTCTCGTTATCAGTACCGCTCCGGTTGACTCCGTCGGATTTGCACTATGAGAAGGACTAAGCATACCGACGGCTGAGGCGCCATGTTCTAAAAGCTCCTTCCAGAAAAATAAAGGGGGAGCTATGAAGAAATCGAGTTCTTGAACCTTGGAATCGTTCTTCTGAATATCAACTTCTTTTGTTTTGATCAGATAGCCCGGAAGACTTTCTCTTAAATATTCCAAAGTCGGACCAATCAAGGTTGGCCACAGACCCGGGTTAAAACCTTCCGCAATTCCTATCAAAATTGTTGGACGTTTCTCTATTTGACCGACTTCAGCCGAGAATGCTGACGGTATAAATATTAAGAAGGTCAACAAAACTATTTTTGATATGAACCTCATATTCTGCCCACCTCCTGACCAGCTAATCTTCCTAAAGTGATCGAAGAAGACAGTCCATTACCGCCAAGCCGATTGTTACCGTGAACGTTTCCTACAATTGAACCGGCCCCGTATAGACCAAGAATCGGATGATTAGCTTCATCAAGAACCCGACACCGTTCATCGATGACTAATCCTCCTAGGGATTCATGAATTTTCATATTGACACGCACGGCCCAGAAAGGTCCGTGAGCAATTTTATGCAAAAGGTTTAGGCTAGATTTGCCAAAATCCAAATCCTTTTTGTTCTCCACGAAACTGTTATATCTTTCTACAGTGTCAACCAGCAGATCGGGAGGAATTGAAAGTTTGCTCGCTAAATCCGCTAAATTTTTCCCTTTAAAAACCGTCCCATGCTCAATTCCTCTCCAAAGATCTTTTTGTATATCGAGTTGGTAGTTCTTTACTGCTAAGTCATCTGCAAGTTCATATACCGGATTATTGCCTTCTCGGAAAAAAGCCTCGGTAATAGCTGGACGAAGCGCATCTTCTGAAACGAATCTTTTTCCTTGAGAATTAATAAAAATAAACCGAGAGACATTAAGGTGCAGATATCCTTGAGATTTAAAATTCCCAGGCGGTCTAGGCAAGCAGAGAATTCTGTCTAGTCCGCACAAAGCCGCCCCTTTTTCTTTTGCAAGGAGCAACACCTCTCCGCTCGATCCTTGTTCGTTGTCAGACTCTAATTGTTCATATTTAGGAGAAAATCTTTTGATTAAACTTAAATTTGCTCCGAAACCTCCTGCACATAAAATGATCCCATATCGACCTTTGTATTCTTTTTTATTACCCCTATCTGTCGATGTAATCACGACATCCATTCGATTACTCGTTCGCTGAATATCGATGACCTTTTCGTTGAATACAAAATAAACTCCAAGTCGAATAGCTTCGCGGTACAAAGTTTCAACGTAACCGTTTTGTAGAGGTTGATAGCACCTTCTCCACAAGGAATTAGAGTTTATGGCTGTTTTATCAAAAGACATTCCGAGGTTCCCTAGCCATGCCAAAGTTTCGGGTGCTCTTGAGACAAAAGCTTGAAGAACAGCAGGGTCGGCCAGGCGTCCTCCGGAATCATATGACTGTCTGAAATGATTCTCAACGGAGTCGCCAAAAGATGGTTCTCCGCTTGGAGACTTACTGGAAGCAAACAGACCTCGATCAGAGTGAGTATTCAAGCCCACTCTAGCCCTTTTCTCAATCACTACAACTTTGAGACCTTTTTTGGCTGCACTGACAGCGGCTGCCAAACCTGCATAACCTCCTCCAACAACAATTACATCTGAAACAGTCTCCTTCGACTTAAACCAAAAAGCCCCCACTGACCCACCGACCACCAGCGTTGCCATCCCAATAAGTGTTCTTCTAATCATTTGTTAGAACTAAGTCTTAGCCTCGGTTAAATTAGAGATACAGTAATTAATTCGAAGGTTCTTTTTGAGAATTATTTACGCGATAAATCGCAAAATCTCTCCGATCTAACTTCAATTTCAACCTTCCTCACAATTTACTTTTATCTAATACCACCAAAAAACTTTTCACTTCAAGCAGTTAGGGTTTTCCTATGTTGCTATTTTGAATTTATCAATAATTAATTCCTACAATTTTTTTATCCTACCAATCCCATTAATGGAGAAGAACATGAGCGTCTGGCTGCAAACAAAAAGCTGGGAAGAAGCCAAAGAAGCCATTAAACAAAGTAAAGGCGTGGCCATCGTCCCAATCGGAAGTGTTGAACAACACAGTTATCATCTGCCTGTCGGAACTGATACTTACGTTGCAATGACAATTGGGGGAGAAGCCGCTGAAAAAACAGGCGCCGTTCTCACTCCTCCGGTTTGGTTTGGCTGGAGCCCTCACCACATGGTGCTTCCCGGCACACTTACAGTCAGGCCCGAAGTGCTCTCCGAACTGACTTACGACATCATCAAATCCTTAGTAGCCCATGGTTTGAACAAAGTTATCCTTATCAATGGTCACCGCATTGTCAACGTTGTCTGGATGCAACTATGCGCTCAAAAAGCTCAGTCCGAACTCGGCTGTACCGTCAAAATCTTTGATCCGGCCTACATGAGTAAAGACATTGTGAAGAAACTCGGATTCGGGCCTGTTGGTCATGCAGAAGAAATTGAAACCTCTCATATGATGGCCCGCTATCCTGACCTAGTTCATCTTGAAAAAGCCGTCGATAATCCGATTAAAGACACTCCGCTTTACTCGGTTGATCCAACTTATGAACATGACACGCTTTGCTATGTTCCAAGCACTTTAGAACATGCAAAAGCAGCCGCTGAAAAGTCTGGCGGATGCACAGGCGAACCGAGCAAGGCTGACGCCGAACGCGGACAAATCTACCATGATCACTTAGTTGAAAACCTGGTCAAGGTAGTCAAAGATTTGCAGAACTCATAATCCGGGAGGCCCCATGAAAAGCCTAGGACACAAACTCTTTTACGCCATTTTGTTTGTGAGCGTGTTGATGGTCAATCCGCCTATCGTCTTTTGGGTCAATGATTACTGCACTGTTCATCCTTTAACCTTTGGCTGGCCAACCATGTATTTATGGCTGGAATTTTGGTTCCTGGTCATGATTGCCAATTTTGTCGTGGCAGCATGGAAACTTAAAGCTTGGAACTGCCGTCAGGACAACCGTCCAATCGAACAAGTCGCCCGACCGGAGCTGTAGGAGCCAATCATGAATGTAGGTTTAGTTATTCTTGTTGTCTATCTGGTGGTGCTTCTTGGCATCGCGCTCTACGCATCAAAGCAAGATAAGAAAAACATCAAAGATTTCGCCACCGGAGGCGGACTTGGAATCTTCATCCTCACCCTAACCTTCTCGGCCACTTACCACAGTGCTTATGCCTTCATGGGCGCCGGCGGATTTGCTTATAAAAACGGTATCGGCTGGTGGTGCAACGGTTTATGGACAGTTCTCCCGGGAGTGCTCTTCTGGGTTTGGGGCCGTAGATTTTGGTATCTCGGCAAGCGTTACGGCTATCTTTCCATCTCTGACTACGCCTCTGACGTCTATCAATCTAAAACTATTGGGCTGTTGGTAACCTTGATCACCATGGTCTTCACCATTCCATACGTGGCTATTCAGGCCATCGGATGCAGCTATATTTTCCAAACAATCTCCGGAGGTATGCTGAGCTACACCGTCGGTGCTCTCATCTTCTTCGCTCTGATGATTGCTTTGGTATGGCTCGGAGGAATGAAAGGCGTAGCAATTACCGATGCTGCACAAGGTGTCTTCATGTTTGCCGGCTTACTCGGCGGTTCTCTTTGGGTAATCCTTGCAAACTTCCCTTCCGTTGCTGATGCCTACCAAGCCGCCTACGCTCATACACCGGAATTATTCACGATGCCCGGACCAAATGGTGTGGTTACACCACAAGACTGGATTTCTCGTTGGGTGGTAATTACATTTGGCATGATGATGTTCCCGCAAGTCACATTGCGTTTCTTTGCAGGAAAGAGTCTGAATGTCATGAAATGGTCGGCGGTATTCTCTTCAATCTATCTGACGATGATTTATGTATTTACCCCATGCGTCGGAATGATTGGTCGTTTGTTGATGCCGGATATTGCGGCTCCGGATACGATCTTCCCGGAATTGCTGCTTAAATACACACCTGCTGTCTTTGCAGCTCTTATCATCAGCGGTGCTTTAGCGGCTGCCATGTCCACCGGCGACTCCCAGCTTCATGCAACTTCCACGATGGTAGCCACGGACATCTACAAGAAATACATCAACAAAAACTCCGATGAAAAGACGCTTTATAACGCAGCAAAAGTCGGTGTGCTGATTATCGGGCTTGCCTCCGTCGTCTTCGCATTAACTCGCCCTACCGCTCTGGCAGACTTGTTGGTTCTATCCAACGGCGGCGTTGCTGTCTTGGTTCCAACAGTTATCGGCGGACTTTATTGGAAGCGAGCAACCAAAGAAGCTGCTTTAGCATCAATCATCATTGGTGAAGTCTGCATGATCAGCATGACCTTCATCTTCAAGATCGCACCATTTGGTTTATCAGGTGCTTTCTGGTCCATGATGATTTCTCTAGCCATCTTCATTGGAGTTTCTCTCGTTACCAAGCCGCAGGCTCATACTGCTTCCGTAGTTGATTCTCTTAACAACTTCTTCACTGAAGAAGATGAACCAAGGAAAGAAACTGTACCTGGAAACCTGGTAGTGGATTAAACTTTCCGCCCTTTCATCCTGAGCATCTTCTATTGTCTCTCATTAAGATGCTCAGGAATGACCCAAAGTGCATGCATTCCTTAATCTGGCTGGAAAACGCCTACTTATCTTTTCTATTTCACTTTTCTACCAACAACCTTTTCTTAGAAGATCTATTTTTGAACTATGAGCTTCTGAGGTAGCTTAATTCCAATCTTATAGAGGTCTTCGAAAAGGTAGTCAACCTCCAAATCATCAAAATTAAAATCTTCTTCCTTGCCTTGATCCGAGTAGAGAATCACACAAGGGATATTCGAATGAGGCTCAAAGTTTAAATATTTTCTAATTGGCAAATATCTGCTATAGCCAGCAAGCTGTTTGCCATCTTCCCATAGGGCTGATTCTCGGGTAGCGTACCGCAGCTTATATTTTGCATCTGCGATAAAGGTTCCTAAACTCAGTTCCGAATCTCTTATAAGAAAATCGGGCTCCTTGAACCTAAATCTCAGGTGGTAGTCAATTTTTCCTTCTCTGATTGACTTCTTGAGTTTCGAGAAAACGTATAACTCAAACAGCTTGGTCATGTTTATCCAGTATGGAGGCACTCTCACCGTTGGTACAGCATCCTTCGATTTACTCAATCCTTCCAACCTCAGGATTAACTGGGCTAGCCTTACTGGTTCTCGATATTTCTTGAAAAAAGGACTCAACTTAACCCGATTCAATGCCTTTCCTCTTTCTAACGGCCTTATGGTTTGAAGTTTTTTTGAAATCAATGTCGTTTTTCTTCTCAAAGATGGATCTTGCTGATAAAAATCTCTATTTCCATCTAAAAGTCGTTGACTTGCTAGAAAGGCTGTTTTTAAAAGTTGATTTACAAAAACATTCTCATCGAAATTTTGGTGAGCACAAACGAATTCTTTTGCTAAGGGTAATCCGTCTTTGCATTTAGAGACAGATGGAGAAATGAGAATTTTCCCTTTGATTTTGTTGTTGTACTTATCGACTTCTTGACGAAAGGACCTTAGAAGTCCTCTTCTTAAAAGATTCTCAAGAAGGGAGACAAATTGAACAACCAAAAATAAAGTTAGACCTTCTTCCTTTGCGCTGATCTCCATAGACTCTTGGGAAAAGTCGATTTTAATCAAGTTGCTCAAATGCCCTTCTACCTGAGGTTCCTCAAGGGCAACTTTCAACATCTGAAAGTAATCTATCTCCACCTCGGAATTATCGAGTTTAGGCCTGATGCGGAAAGGTACTTTGCCGGGAACTAGCCAGCTCATCCCAACAAAGTATGAAGTTTTGAGATGTGTTTCTTCTTTGTAAAGCGAAAAATCAAAGACCTCTTGATTCTCAAATTCGTTACCCGGAAAGAATTCCTTTCTTGTCCAATGCTCCCCTTTTATCTTCGCTAATTCTTCCTCAGAGAGAATCTTGGCTAGGTCAACTCTTCCGTCATAATGCTCACTAAACTCCAACATATTTTTAAGCCGCCAAAGAATCTTTTATTTCCAGAATTCTTTGCTTTGCATGTGGCTGCAAAATTCCATCAGCCAAGTACTCTTCCAAAATTGGCAGAATTTCGTATTTGAAACGTTCAGCTATTGGCATTTCTTTCGTTTCAATAAAATAGCTGTGTCCAATCCAGACGTCCAATGGATCGTACTCCGGAGATAAATATTGACTTGGCTCAAAGGGTGCTTCCAAATTAGAAACAAACAAAGAACTCACTTCCTCAAAAAGCTTCGAGTTAAATCCCGGGACATTCAACTTCTTAGGACAAACTTTGAAAAAAGCAAACCTTCTTCTTAGAGCGTAGTCCATCATGCCGATACTTCTATCGGCTGTGTTCATTGTTCCCAGGATATATAAATTTGGTGGAAGGCGGAACTCTGTATGAGAGTACGGAAGAGTGATTGCGACCTCAGTAAGTTGTCCTTTTCGTTTATCGGATTCAAGTAATGTTATTAGTTCCCCAAATATCTTGGCTACATTTCCGCGGTTAATTTCATCAATGACGAGAACAAACGGTTCGACTTCGCGTTTAGATGAAAGATGTTGGGCTTCTTTACTCAGAACGCCCTTCTCTTCCAAAAATTGACGCAACCGCGCAGAAGAAAACTTTAATTCATAAATAGCAGAAAGCGTTAACTGCTTACCGTCATTAAGCTCTTCAATGTTTAGCGGGGCCTCTGATTTTTTTCTTTTGTATATCCATTTAACCGCACGCTTTCTTGGATAGTCACCAAGATCATCGTCCCACTCAGGCTCTCCTGTGATAATACCAACCGCATCGGTCTCTGTGGAAGAATAACAAGAAAGAACAACGTCCCCTTTTTGCATTCTTTCGTAAAAGGCTTTCAAGCTAGACTTGCCATTAGTTACGGTAGCCCAGTCAGTAATATCTTTATCCTGTTCTGTATAACCAATGGAAATAAAGTTCTCCTCCAAGCATTTATCCCTTAGAGGATTCTCTCGTGTCTTGCACAGGGATACCTTCCATACAGAAACGTTGTCGCGAATCAACGGAACGGAGGCATCCAACGAACTGTTTTCTTTTGATAATATCTTCTCACATATTTGTCTAATTACGCCTGGACGAACTTCAAGTGTCAATTTATCGGAGGACTCTTCTAGATCTTCTGCTGGTTTGTACCCTTCAACAAAATCTTCATAGTCAAATGACGGATGGAAAGTACAGAAAATCACTCGGCCCTCGTTTTGAAGTTTTCGAAATTCTTCTATTACCTTCCCCCTGCTAGCTCCGGTCGTATACTTACCGCAAACGGCACAAACGATATCAGGAACTAAGAAAGTCTTCCCTGTTCCGGGAGCTCCTTGAAGAACAACGTTTTTCTTAAACTTTAGCAGTTTCAAAATCTCTTCTACTTCAGGTGGCATCATCGGTTCTCCCTTCAATGGTACATCTTCATCGATATAGGCTTTTAAGAAGGTATCAAAGGAGGAAAGCTCTTTGAACGTTAATCTAAGAATTACCTTTCCTTGTCTAAGTTCTTCTACTTGATTTAAAAAAGAAGCTCGCTCTTCTTGAGAACTGTATTCGTAAATCTCGACATTTTCTTCTCCCAAAAGTTTTCGGAGTTCGGAAGGAAGAGAAGGGGTATAAATCTTGAGATTCTTGCTGTCTTTAGTAACGAGAAAAAGTTTTCCCGATTCGTGAGAAAAAAGTTGAGATTTAAGAGTTTCTTCTCTTCCTTCATCTTTTCCACCAACGGCCTCGAATCCCAGTTCGACAGCTAGGTCTTGGGCAGAAATCCATAAGAAGTTGTCCAAATAGTCATTGATAAGAAAAGAAGCGTCCCAGAAAGCAGTATCTTTATATTTTTTGGCAAGGAGCTCCTGTCCTTGACTTGAGGTATCAACTTTTGGACTTTTCTTAAATATATTTCTAAATGCTGAAATGCTAAAGACGGGATAAATCCAAGGATCCTTCGGGTCTTGGTATAAAAAGGCAATTTTCCAAAAAACTGCCGGACCAAAATATTTATTTTCCAAATCTTTCAGAGAATCTAGATCTTTTGCTCTGGAGAAGCTGGCGATCGATAAGATAAATGTTTTGAGTTCTGTAAACGCTTCTTTCGGATCTTGCGGCAACGATGAACTTATTTTCAGTTCCTTACCTTCTCCTTTCGGTTTGTAAATGAGAAATTTCGCGCAGGTCCCTCCGCTTATGCTCCCTAGTAGTTTGGTGCCTTGCTCAAGCCACCAGGAAAAGTTATCTCTGCCTCCTCCCCCAAGGAAGTACTCATCTAAAGCGAGAGAAGAGAACTTTTCATAAGGGAAGCGATCTAGAAAAGCACCCCAAACTTTCGTTGCTTGTTTTTCCCATTCATTCTGGTCAAGCCCTAATACCAATTCAAACCTCCCACACTCGTTCAAGTACAGACTGTGAATAATATTTTCAACAGAATACACGGAACGATCCAGAGCTAGGAACCGAAATTATCCAAAGGCTGTTCTGAACATACCTATTAAGTAGAATTACTAACTCTAAATAACTAGATTTCGAATACGTTCTCAGATTCTTGGAAGATGAAGTTTCGAAAATACTATACAAGAACCACTTTATTCAGGCGAATCCTGAACAGGCTTGACTCAAAAAACACGCAAGCGGATAAATGCCCGCCTCGAATCTTCTTCTACTTGACTTTATAGGTCCTCAAGCTTGACTCGAATTGTTCCTGTTTCCTGAAGCCTTTTACTGGCGACGGCGACAAGCTCATCATCCTCTTCACTAGCTCTGATTTTTCGAAAAGGAATTTCTTCAGTTTCGGCTATGTAAGTCAAAACTTGTTGACAAAGTTCCTCAACAGTCATTCCATTTGTTTTCAATACGGATTTTGCTGAATCCAATGTTTCTTTTGAAACTTCAAAGGAGATCAGAACATCTGCCATTTACCGCTCATCCTTTGTGTGCTCACGCACGGTTTCCACTGTTCTCTGTCGAGGCTTTCACAATGGTCTGTACAGAAGCTGCACCGTTTGTTGTAGAGGATGCCGCAGCTTTCTTTTTAGGTGAAATTTTGCGGACGAGATAACTAGCAAAAATTCCCGAAGCCACAATAATGATCATGCCGACGACAACCGGAAGGGTCACAGGTTCGGCAAACAAAATTTCGCCGAAGATAGTGGAAAACAGAATCACGGAATACTGCAATGAACTGGACAAAACAAGATTTCCTCGGCTGAAAGCCATTGTCAAGCACAACTGTCCGAGATTGGCGCATAAGCACAATGCGAGAATGTAGATAGCGCTGGTCCAAGTCCAAGCAGAAAATCCGCCAGTCATCACAACGCCCACGGTACCGGCAACCGCCCCCATTGAAACCAGATAGAAAATAATCCTCGTTTCCGGCTCCATAAGCACGCCTAAACGTTTAACGAACCCGGATGCCGTTGCAGTACACAACCCTGCAAATAAACCTACACAGGCTGCAAAATACTCATGCGGGCCAATCGTTGGTCCAAGCATGATGACAACACCCAAAAAGCCGGTCACCAAAGAGGCAATTAAGCCCCAATTAATGCTTTGGTGTCTGAACAAAGAAAATCCGACTACGCCCGCCCCTAAGAACAAAGGAGCCGTAAAGTTCAGCGTCATCGCCAGGCCAAGATTTAAATGCATCATGGAATAGATGCCGGCAAGAATGGATGCTGTTCCTGCCAGTGAACGGATAATATGCTCGACAGGATGAGTCGTCGTCACTCGTATGCCTTTGGCCCTCATCAAGATATAAAAGACAACTACGCCGAAAACGGATCGGTAAAAAAGAATCTGCCAAGAATTGATAGAACATTCACCGGCTAACTTGATGAATACACCATAGAGCGCGTAAAAAACGCCCGCTACAAGCATCCAGAGGGACTGCATTTTTTATTCGAAATTGAGGGAAGAAATAGTTACGGCCTCTGATCCTACTCGCATCAGAGGCCGTTTCTTAAAGTTTTGCTTAAAGGATTACACCGGCAGCTTGAAAACGTCGCCGAGGACAATACAGACCAAACTGATCACAATAATAGAGATAACGTTCAGCCAGAAACCTGCTCTAATCATTTCACCAATCTGGATACGGCCGGTACCGAAAATAATGGCATTCGGCGGAGTGGCAACCGGCATCATGAATGCAGCGGAAGCACCAATGGTGGTAACGAGAAGAACTTGTTCAACCGGTACACCGAGAACAGGAGCTGCTGCAGCCAAAAGCGGAAGCATAGTCGCAGCCAATGCGGTATTGCTGGTAAATTCCGTAGCGAACACAACCAGAGTACAGACACCGAAGAGAACGAGCCATACCGGCAATCCGACGAAAGCAGTTGCTTGAGCAGCGATAAGAGAAGCTGCGCCCGTAGACTGAATAGCTGCTGCCATGGACAAACCGCCGCCGAAGAGAATCAGCACGTCCCAAGGAATATTTTCGCAGTGTTCCCAGTCCAAAACTCTTTCGCCACGCTTGAAGTTCGTCGGAATACAGAAGAGAGATACGCCTGCAGCCATCGCAATAACGGCATCGCTGACCTGTTTGAACGGACGAGTGCCGTCTTCAAGAGTAAAGGAGCGGATAGGAGAACCGAAGCACCACAAAATAACGGTGATTACAAACACAACCAATACAGCCTTTTCCCCCGCGGAAAGCTTGCCGAGCCTTTCGAGCTCATGAGCAATCCACTTCTTACCACCGGCAATTTCTTGGATTTGGGTTTTGAACAAAACCTTTGTCAGGAGAAGCCAGGCTAAGGGCAAGAGGATAAGCACGATTGGCATACCGACTTTCATCCACTCGACAATGGTCACTTCCATGCCGTATGTCTGTGTGACGAAGCGAACAAAGATACCGTTCGGAGGAGAACCGATGATAGTACCCATACCGCCGATGGAAGCTCCATATGCAACGGCTAAGAGGATACAAATACCGAAGTTCTTTTCGTCTTTAGTAATGGTAGGAGAATCAGAAGCTTGACGAATTACGCTCATGACGGCCATGGCGATAGGAACCATCATCGCAGCAGTTGCCGTGTTGGAAACCCACATGGAAATAAAGGCGGTGGAGAGCATAACACCGGCGACGATGGCACCCGGAGAGGTACCGACAATACGCATGGTGTTAAGCGCAATACGCTTATCCAGACCCCAACGCTGAATACCGGCAGCCAAAAGGAAGCCGCCTAAGAAGAGGTAGATAGTGTCGGAAGCATAGGGAATTAAGGTTTTAGCAAGTGTGGTAACGTCGCACAAAGGATAAAGAATGATTGGCAGAAGAGCCGTTACAGCAATAGGAACTGTTTCGGTAAACCACCAAAGAGCCATCCACAAGAGAATGGCTAAACATGCTTTTGCTGAATGGGTAATTGTGACTACCTTACCTGCTCCGTCAACGTAGGAGTCAGGCAACACGAAGTACAACAACAGGGCAAGAAGCGGCGCAAATATAAGGGCGAATCTTTTCGAATTTCTCGAAAAGGTTCCCATTTGTGTCGTATTCTCCATAGGAGCTCCTGATTTAAAATGAGGCAAGAAATTCAGTTAAGTTTCTGAACAACACGAAACTTAATGAAACCAACTTCAGTATTTATACACAAAAAAACAAGAATTCTTGAATTTTAGAAGAAAAAATTTTCAATTTACGTACCTGCAATTCCACATTACGGAATTTTCATTCCGTTACATGAACAGTATTGTCCGTCTGGGGAAATGACGAAAGCCGCCGAAGCAGCTTTCGTCCATTAAAACAAAGTACGAAAATTAAGCGTTGGACTTTGTTGAAGCGTCATGAGGGCTGGCTTCCTTAGTCTCATGAGCTGATTTATCATTGAACTGAATGTTATAGAGATGAGCATAATGTCCGCCCTTCTCTAAAAGTTCGAAATGCGTACCGCATTCGACAATCGCACCGTTGTCTAAAACCACAATCATATCTGCGTTAACAATTGTGGAAAGGCGGTGAGCCACGACAAAGCTTGTTCGGCCGTGCTGGAGCTCTTCCAGAGATGCCTGGATATATTTTTCGCTTTCCGTATCAAGCGCACTGGTAGCTTCGTCTAGCAAAAGAATAGGAGCGTTCTTCAATAAGGCTCTTGCAATAGAGACTCTTTGTTTTTGTCCGCCGGACAGTTTAGAACCTCTTTCACCGATAACCGTGTTAAGACCCTCGGGAAGACTTTCAATCAAAGGCATCAGATAAGCAGCTTTCGCAGCCTGAATAATTTGCTCCTCGGTTGCGTTTTCTCCTGCTCCGTAAGCAATGTTTGCAGCAATCGTGTCGTCAAATAAAACGACATCTTGAGTTACCAAAGCAATCTGGTCTCGGATGCTCTTTAACGTCAGCTGATTTTGGGATATGCCGTCAAAAAGAATTTCTCCGCTGTTCGGGACCAAAAAGCGTGGAATAAGGTTAATCACCGTTGTCTTACCGGCCCCCGAAGCTCCTACTAGGGCAACCATCTGGCCTGCTTTAACTTTGAGATTGAAGTTAGTCAAAGACGGCTGTTCAGCGCTCGGATACTTATAAGAAATGTTCTTAAACTCGACATCGCCCTTAATTCTGCCGATTTCTCTGTCTCCGGGATCCTTTTCAGTCGGAATATCCATCATTTCATACAAGCTGGCAGCCGCTGCGGACATTCTGGCGATATTGCCGTTCAAGTTGGCAAGCTTCTTAATAGCAGGAAGCATTAAGAGCATGGCAGAAATATAAGTAACGAACTCGGAGAAGCTGAGCATGTTCTGCTGAGCCTGGATAAGAGCGACAAATACCACCACGGCAACACCAATCATGCTTACAATCTGCGTCAGCGGTGTACCAAGACTTTGAACAACCTTGCTCTTAATGGCTAAACCCTTAAGCATTCGGTTGACGTGAGAAAATCTTTCTTCTTCGAACTTATAGGCGTTGTAAATCTTAACCAGTCTCTCGGCCTGATAAATTTCCGTCAAAAGAGAAATCATAACGCCGAAAGTCTGCTGGTTTGTCGTCTGGAGTTTCTTCATTCTTGTGCTGACGGCTTTAAGAATAAGAATAAGAAAAGGGCCGACCACCAAAGTCACAGCCGTTAACTGCCAATTGTGCCAAAGAAGCAGGAACAGCAAACCGATAACCTGCAGAGAGTCGCGGATCATTACCGTCAGAACTTCAGAAGCGCTGCTCAGGGCTTGGCTTGCTTCATTAACGTATCTTGAGATGACTCGGCCTGAAGATTCTTTCTGAACGGTCTCATCCGGCCAATGAATCATTTTCTCAAACATCTCTGTGCGGACTTGCAGAAGGACAGACTGGGAAACTTTTTGCAGAAGATAATTGCTGCCGAATTGACCTGCACCGTGAAGAATAGAAATACCGATGAGAGCCAGAGGAGCCCAAATGGCTACCAAACCGTTCTTTTCGTAGAAGCCTAAGTCTGTCAGTTTTCCTAAAAGCATCGCCATCAAAGGAGAGGTCGAAGCCGATAAAATCATGGAAATCAATGCCGCTCCAATAAGCCACTTATATGGAGGCAGATAGGAAAACAGTCGCCGTAAAGGCTCTTTCTGGAATTTTGTCGTGTCCAAGGCTTCCTCTGAAAGACAAATTAAAAGTATTATTCTAAATTGATTACACTAAGCAAATTACACAGCTATAGAAACAAAAGTATGTCCAAATTATTCGTTCGCCTTCCCAATCATATTGGCGATGCCTGTATGTCTATGCCCGCTTTGGACCTTCTGGAAGCCTCCGGTTTCGATCTCTGTCTCGTTGGCAAGCCCTTCGTAGGAGAATTATTCGAAGGAACGTTACGCCGTTTTGATCCGATTGAAGGCAACCTTCTTGAAGATATCCGCCGTATTAAAGAACTGGCAGCTTCCGTTAAAAACCCGAAAGGACTCCTTCTTCCTAACTCTCTAGGCTCCGCTCTCCTCTTTACGGCGGCAGGCATTAAATGCACGGGCTACGGCACCGACGGACGTTCGATTCTTCTTGAACATGCCATTCCAAAACCACCGAGAATGCACGAAGTAGAAAGATTTTGGAATGTAGCCTATAAAGCATTAGAAGCTTGGGGTGTAAAACCGGCCTACGACAAACTGCCGAAGAGATTAAATATGAAACTGGCCCAGAGAAATGAGGCCGGCGCCAGAAACCTAATCTCTAAAATCAACTTGCCTGAAAAATTTGCCATTTTGGCTCCTATCGCAAAGGGCCGGCATGAAGGTAAAGAAAAATACTGGAAGCACTTCAACAAATTGGTCGCTCCCTTAAAAGAAAGAGGATTGACTCCGGTCGTTTTCCCGGCAAAGGACGAAATTGATGCCGTTAAGCTCGCCGCTCCGGATGCAATAATTTATGAACCAACATCTTTGGGCAATTTTGCAGCTTTATGCTCCCGCGCGTCTATCGTCATTGCTAACGACTCAGGCGTTAGTCACATTGCTTCTGCCGTTCATGCGCCGCAAATTACCATTGTCGGCGTAACTGATACTGACAGAACAAGTCCGTGGAGCGATTTGAATATGATTGTAGGCAAAAAAGGCCAGTGGCCGGAAGTCAATGAAGTCATTTCTGCCATTGATCAGGTATTGTCTAAGACTAAATCCTAATCAGAAAGCATTTTCCAAATACTGAGAAAAGCCTCTTATGCTGATTCAGTCGTTCTGGGCCTTAGCAGCCGCCGCGTCATTCTCGACTATGGCGGCTTTCGTTAAATTCTGCAATGCAACCTTCGGGCCGTTGGAGTTGGTTTTTTACCGCTCTTTATTCACCCTTGTCTCCATTTATGCAGTTGTCCTCTGGAACGGCTATTCACTCAAAACTACTAAGGTTAAAGGGCATCTTATTCGAGACTCTCTTGGCTTTGCTTCAGTTGCCATTTGGTTCTTTACCCTAGGAAAACTTCCTCTCGGAACCAACATTACGCTGACATATACAACTTCTTTATTTCTGTCAGCCAACTTCATCATCCTCTCTCTTATCCGTAAGCTGCCGATTCCTTGGGGTGCCATTTGGTCCATAGTTTTAGGCTTTACGGGAGTCGTAACAATTCTGCAGCCGTCTTTCCGCGACGGTGATCTAATCCCTGCCCTCCTCTGCTTATGCGTAGCCTGTCTTGATTTGGCTATTTATTGGCAAGTAAGAAAACTCGGCAGAGAAGGAGAACCCTCCTGGCGTATTGTTTTCTACTTTGCGTTGTTCTGCACCTTGGCAACGTTTTTCGGCGTATTCATCTTCGAAGACGGCTTCCATATTCCCGATACTCAGTCCTTCTTATGTCTGATGGCGATGGGAGGATTTGCCACGCTAGGACTCATTTCTGCAACCCGGGCTTGGGTTGGCGGCAATATGCTTTTAGTCTCCTGCCTAGGCTTTTCTGCTATTCCGTTCTCAGAACTCATCAGCATTGTTGTGTTCAACAATATCCCGGGCCTATACACCATTGTAGGAATGGTATTGATTCTTATAGCAGGCCTTGCAGCAACTATTGTCACTAAACGACAAGAACAAAAATTTAAGTAGCCCTTAAGGAATAACCCGAGAAAAACTTTAGAGACTCGCCAATTTAAGGTTTTTTGTGTGATAAGTTCTAAAATGTATTACAAATTATTACACGTCCTACGGGAGATTCTATGCAGACTATTTCTCTTTGGCTAGCTGTAGCCATCGTATTTCTTACCGGATGGGCCATCATCAAAAAATATCAGGTAAACATGGTCTTGTTTTTGGCCGGTTTCCTTTTGAATGTTTTGGCTCTCTTCAACGGCACTTCAGATTTCCTTCCTAAGAACGCCACACCTACCGGCCTCTTAGGTTTTGATTTATTTGAACTGTTCCGTGCCATTAGCCGTACACAAATCGCCGGTGTCGGCTTCATCATCTTGGTTTCCGGCGGTTTCGCTTCTTACATGCAGGTTACCGGCGCTTCCGACCGTTTCGTAACGGTTTGCGCAAAACCGATTTCCTTGCTTAAGAATCCGTACTTGATTTTGGCATTCGTCTTTATTCTCGGTCACTGCTTAGGTTTGGTAATCACCTCTGCCGCCGGCTTGGCAATGCTGTTAATCGTCACTGTCTATCCGCTGATTATCAGTGTTGGATGCTCTCCGCTGGCTGCCGCCGCTGTCGTTGCCAGCGTACTGTGCGTGGGCTATGCTCCGGCTTCCGGTGTTGCCGTGATGGCTGCTGAATTGGTCCACCTTGACCCGGTTCATTACTTAGTTTCCTATCAGCTCACGATGGCTGCTCCTGTCGTCCTCGTAATGGCTCTCACTCATGTTATCGTTCAGCGTTACTACGATAAGAAAGACGGTGATAAAGGCGTTGTAGCAGATCTTGCTGAATTGGAAGCCAAGAGAAAAGAAATCGAAAAGACTCCTCTTATTTACGCTTTCATGCCGATTCTCCCGCTTGTTCTTCTGTTGATCTTCAACAAGATGGTCTACAAGACAATTACCATGAACGTTGCCACTGCCATGTTCCTGTCTTGGTTCGTCTGCTTCTTGATTGACCTCGTTTACAGAAGAGACGCTAAGAAGTCTTTCGACCTCTCCTTTGCAATGTTCAAAGGCATGGGCTCCATCCTGACAAGTACTGTCGGCCTTATCTTCGTTGCAGCCTTCTTCGCTAAGGGCTTACAGAACGTCGGTTTGATTACATACCTCATCGACGTTGCTAAGAACTGCGGTTTGGGCGTCACAGGTACAGGTGTTGTACTTTCTGCCATCATCGGTTTGGTTACTGTATTGACAGGTTCCGGCGTTGCCGCTTTCACAAGCTTGGCACACGTTATTCCGAGCGTTGCAGAACACCTTAACTCCGACGGTATCGCCATCATGCTCATGATGCACACTGCTTCCGAAATGCTCCGCGCTATTTCTCCGGTTGCCGGCGTCATCATTATCGTGGCAGGCTTCGCACAAGTAAATCCGCTCCAAGTTGTAAGACGTACTTGGATTCCTTGCGTAGTCGGTTATATCACTATGTTGATTGTCGTCAGCTTGCTGTTCGGTTAATCTAGCTTTCCTATAAGCGGCAGCCGCTGAATTCTTTCGAAGAGTTCAGCGGCTGTTTCTATTCGGTGGTCTGAAACCAATTTGTTTTCAATTTGATTCTGGGAGGGCAAGAAGCCCTGGCTGCCTCCGTTTTGAAAAATATCCAAGTAAAAACTAACCTCCTCGATCCTTCATCAAGGAGGCTTACAATTAAACCGATTAATCTTCTGTTATGCAGTTCAAATCGAAATTAATACTTCAATACTTCATCAATAAAACTCTTGATTGCAGTGCGTGCAACAGGCAAATTAAAGAGTGTATGCGGCGCAGTCGGCAACAAAAGTATTCTTGCATTAGGATTGTTCTCTAAAGCTTTTCCTGCGTGTCCTTGAGCGTTAGGATTGTTCAAATAAGAGTTCTTTTGACTAAAGAACTTATCTGCCGCACTCATAATGTTCAACACCGGCATGTAGTCAGGAATATTTGTACCGTGTGCTTTTACGTGATAATTATCTTCACATGACCAAGAGAAAATCATTCTGGCGTCTTCAGGATATTCTTCGCGTGTTTCATAACGGGCAACGCAGACGCCGCCTTCGCTTGTACCGGCAATAAATACGCGTCCGTCGTTAAACGGCAGATCAAAAATATGAGCCATAGCGTATTCAAGTTCTTGGAGTCTCATGGCATGAATATCTTCATAGTCTTCCGGAGGAATCGGAGATGAATAAGTAATGCGGTCTGCGAGCTGCATGGAGTCAGGTACGACCATTGCAACGCCTAGAGAGTCGGCAAGCCAGTTACCTAAGAGTCTTGTTTGTTCATTTACGCCGGAGCTGCCGTGCATGAAGAGAACGACAGGATACAGGCCTTCGATAGGAGGAAGTGCAGATAATTCGCTGACAATCGGTGCACCGCCCGGATTAGGAATAACACAGTAAGCATGATCGAAAGTAGCTTTGAGAGAGTCGTCAGTGTGCTTACGGACGGAGCCTTTGATAGAACCGGTATATTCAATAGTCATAACAAGCCTCGGGAATAAAATTACAAGAGGATTGTAGACCGAATCCGATACAAAGAAGAATGATTATTTAAGAGAAGTGGCGACGCTACGGGGATTCGAACCCCGGTACCGACCGTGAAAGGGTCGTGTCCTAGGCCTCTAGACGATAGCGTCAAGGACGGGTTTCGACGAAACTTCTTCAGTCCGTCAGGAACATCAAATTTGAAGTACCTTGAGTAATTTGGCGACGCTACGGGGATTCGAACCCCGGTACCGACCGTGAAAGGGTCGTGTCCTAGGCCTCTAGACGATAGCGTCAAGGACTTTTATTGGTGGAGGTAAGCGGGATCGAACCGCTGACCTCTTGCATGCCATGCAAGCGCTCTCCCAGCTGAGCTATACCCCCAATCGACAGCTATTCCGAAGAATCTCTATCATAACAAATTTTGGCGACGCTACGGGGATTCGAACCCCGGTACCGACCGTGAAAGGGTCGTGTCCTAGGCCTCTAGACGATAGCGTCAAGGACTTTTCTGTTGGTGGAGGTAAGCGGGATCGAACCGCTGACCTCTTGCATGCCATGCAAGCGCTCTCCCAGCTGAGCTATACCCCCAAACAACGAGGAGCGAATTTTATGGGAAATTTTTCTCCTCGTCAAGGCAATTGCTAAAAAATCAGCAATTAAAATGTAACAAAATTATTTTGTGTGGTTGATCCAGTTGGTCAAACCTTCTTCTAATTTACCTCTAACTCTTTCTTTTCCAAAGAGTTCCAAGGTCGCATCAATAGATGGAGTATGTTTTTCCCCGGTGACTAAAACTCTCAGAGGAATTGCGATGTGAGGCATCTTAATTTTTAATTCTTTCATTATTGAACGAATTAAAGTATTGATGTCTTCTCTCTTCCATTCCATGTCTTTGCTGCGTTCTAAGAACAAGCGGCAAGCTTCCTGGCTGGTAGCTGCATCTTTGATGCATTCGTCAAGAACAGCTAAGTCAATTGGATTATCGCGATAGAAGAGCATGGCGCCCTCAGCCAGTTCGGCTAAAGTGGCTTCACGTTCTTTGAGCAATGCAACAATGCCGACTAAATCCAGGTTTCTGCTTAAATCAGCACCCTTATCTTTCAAACGCGGTTCGATAAGCTTTGCTAAACGTTCGTCATCCGCTTCTTTGATGTATTCATGGTTGAGCCAGCGCAGCTTATCCATGTTGAACTGAGCGGCGGAACGGCTGCAGTCTTCCAGCTTGAACCATTCGGCAAGCTGTTCACGGCTGAATTTTTCAGCATCGCCGTGAGCCCAGCCCAAACGTGCCAAGTAGTTGAAAATAGCTTCCGGTAAGAAGCCCAATTCTTCATAAGCCAAAACGCTGACAGTGCCGTGACGCTTAGAAAGCTTCTGGCCGTCTTCGCCGTGAATTAAAGGCAAGTGTGCAAATGTCGGAATCTCTCCGCCGATAGCCTTGTAAAGGTTAATCTGACGAGGAGTGTTGTTAATATGGTCAGCACCACGGATGACATGACTGATTTCCATGTCCATATCGTCAACTACTACTGCAAAGTTGTAGGTTGGGATACCGTCGCCGCGCATAATAACGAGGTCGTCCAACTCGGAGTTGTTGATGGCGATTGGACCGTAAACGCCGTCATTCCAAGTAACGGTTCCTTCATCCGGATTTCTGAAGCGGATAACCGGAGTAACTCCTTCAGGAATTGGTTTACCAGCGCAGTTTTCAGGACGCCAGCGGCCGTCGTAGCGAGGCTTTTCACCTCTGGCTTTTTGGTCTTCTCTCATCTGTTCCAGCTCTTCTTTTGTGGCATAGCATTTGTATGCCAAACCTTTTTCCATGAGCTGATCGACAACTTCTTTATAACGGCCAAGACGGTTCATCTGATAAGTCACATGACCGGCGTTGTCATAATCCAGATTGAGCCATTTCATCGCATCAAGAATGACCTGTGTAGCCTCCGGAGTGGAACGCTCTTGGTCAGTATCCTCGATTCTTAAAAGGAATTCACCGCCGAAATGGCGGGCAACGGCCCAACAATAAATGGCTGTACGTGCTGTACCCAAGTGCATCATCCCGGTAGGGCTCGGTGCAATTCTTGTACGAACTTTTTTAAACATAATTTTCCTAAGTTATTTTTATGTAAAAGAAAGGGCTTAGCCTTTCGGTCAAGCCTATTATTTTAGATCCTAAATCTTTGATTGTCAGACATACTGCCAGAGGATTAGTAGAACGAACTGGCCTGACAAAATTCTGAGGAACATCGCCAGAGGATAGACAGTGGAATACGCGATAACGGAACTGTTTTTCTCAGACAAAGTTCCTGCATAGGCCAGAGTGGGAGGATCAGTTGTAGCACCGGCTATCATACCGATCATGGCGTGGTAGTTCATCTTATATTTCTTACGAGCAATGGTACCAACGATCAGCAAAGGAATAATCGTAATAAACAAGCCTAAGAATGCATATAAGACACCTTCCCCGTTGCCCAACGCTTCGACGAAGGGCTTGCCGGCATTTAGTCCGACACTGGCAAGGAATAATGCAATACCCAGCTCTCTAAGCATAAGATTTGCAGACTCTGTCGTGTATGTAATCAGACGCAGGTTCGGTCCATAATAAGCCAGCAAAATAGCAATAATAAGAGGACCTCCTGCCAAACCAAGCTTTAATGGAACAGGCAAACCGGGAATAGCGATAGGAAGACTTCCGAAAATGATCCCGACAACGATGCCTAAGAAAATGGACACAAGATTCGGGTGATAAAGTTTCTTTTCTTGGTTGCCCAAAGTTTCGGCCAAACGTGCTACTGCCCTTTCCGGACCGACGCAGTAAACGCGGTCTCCAAGCTGCAGATGCAAATTGTTGTAAGGGAAAAGAGTTAAACCGGCACGGAAAATTCTTGTGATATTGACGCCGTCATACTTGCTCAAATGCAAATCGTGAACGGTTAAACCGTTTACTTTCGGTTTTGTGATGCGGATGGTTCTCGAAGTAATCGGAGAAGATTCCAATACCAAATCGATTTCCTTATCTTCCTTACCGCAAAAAGCTACTACCGGCTCTTTATTTTCTTCCGCACTGACAATTCTTAAGACGTCTCCCGTGTGGAGTACGGTCTCGGCTGAAGGAGAGGTAATAACACCGTTATGAAGGACACGGGAACAGATAAATGGTCGGCCCACGAAGTCTCTAACTTGATGAATCGTACGTCCCTCTAAGGCTGGATTGGTAATCCTGGCATGGAAGAAGATAGGTGCTTCGTTGTTAGCCTTTTGGGCTTCTTCCCATTGTCTGTCTTCTTCCTTCAGATCGATCCTAAATACAATTCTTAACACGATAGCTGTGGCAATGATGGCCACAACAGCAAGGGGGTACGCACAGGCATACGCAACTGCAATATCTTCTCCGGTGTATTCCATCATCTTTAGTGCCTCTTGAGTAGCACCGAGACCCGGAGTATTTGTTACAGCTCCGAAATAGACGCCGAGCATTGTCGCCAACGAGACCTTTGCTTTGAACATAAAGAAAAGGATGATGGTGACAACCAGGCTAAGGACAACCGTAAGCAAAGTCAGTAAATTTAATTGAAGTCCTCCGCTTTTAAACGATGAGAAGAAGGACGGTCCGACCTGAAGCCCAATAAAAAATACAAACAAGATAAGTCCGAAATCTCGGACGAATGACAATACCGTCGGATTGACAGTAAAGCCTACATATCCGCAAGCCAGTCCTACGAAGAGGATAAAAGTCACGCCCAGCGAGATACCGAAAATTTTAATTTGTCCTAACAACATCCCAACGCTGATCACCAAGGCATACACCATGAGGATATGAGCAATTGAGTTGGTGTCAGTCCAAAGATTGACGAGCCAGTCCATTGTTTTAATAAAGTTTAAAGATTTGAGGTATGGAACATTTTCTAACAGTTAATTCCACATTGTGAACCGAACTTCCATGAAAAGAAAGAACTCAAGGACTCGCAGGAAGTGGTTAAAACCAATATAACTATTTGGTTTATTTGAAGAAATAGAATTCTAAAAGAAGAAATATTAAGTGAAAGTATCGATAGTAATTAACCTGACAAGCATTACAGAAAATTGCTTGTCAGGATGTTTTGGTTGCCCGCGACCCACCCTCGCACAAAGGTCATTGTCAAAACATGGTAGTAATGTATAAGCGGTGATTTATAAATTAACCCCCGTACAGAGAGAAGAGCTGTAAAAAATTGGTTTCCTTCCTCTGAGGTCCCTCGAGCCGTTTGGACTCGAAGGTAATTGACATTTGTTTTCGCCCAATTGACCTTTGCGCTACACACAAAACCAACACTAAATTAGATCTGTATTCCAATTGGTGTATTGAATTTTTGCATCTAACATGCGCGCTTCATAAGAAAGCTTATCTACAAGCTTTTGATAAGGTTTCACGTCAACCGCAGCGGTTATCATGATCTCATTACGAGAATATCGCTCAACCTTGTTGGAAGCTTTTTGCAGAAACTCACGCATGATTGAAATTCTCTTAACCATGTAATCACGTTTCGTGATCATTTCGGACAAAGTTTTTCCGTCAACAATAACCGCTCCGTTGGTTTTGTTGATGCGGTCAACCAAAGTTGTCAGCTCATCGATTGTGGTCTCGACATCATTGATCAACACCTTTGGATCCTCCGAAGGGACATCTCCTTCCTGCACTAGAGCATTGGCCTGCAAACGCTGATTGAGTCTGCTCAGCCGACTTTGTAATTCTTTTCTTTCTATCAATGCTTCTGCTAGTTTCATCTTTTTTCCTATTGGATAGGCCTGTTTTTTGCATACGCAAAGTTTACAACGGCAAAAAAGAGGTTAAGAGTCAAATTCACCGTTTCAAGAGCTGCATTGTGAGCAACTACTTACCTTGGTGTAACCAGAGGTTACAAGTTATTGCAATTCTTGAGAAACGTATCATCCATGAAACATAAGTGACAACGATTAAGCAGTAATACTTATAATAGGTACTCCAGTTGGCTTAGGCCTTCTTTTTTTGTTTCAAAAAGGTATATGTATGACACCAACCGCATGGATTGCCATTGCTGTAATCGTGGTCACGGTTTATTGCTTAATTAAGCGTTATGAAACCCGCTTAGTGCTTTTCACCGCCGGCCTCTTCCTCTGCTGTATCGCCATGAGTCCAATGGCTGCACTTGACCAGTTTGCTAAGAGCATGGCCAACGCATCCTTAATTATGGCTATTTGTTCGTCTATGGGTTTTGCTTATGTTGTGACGACTACCGGATGCGACAAGAACCTCGTTAAGTTCCTCGCCGCTCCTCTTCACAAACTCGGCATTCTCCTTATTCCGACAACTACCATCATCACCGCCTTCATTAATGTGGCCATTCCTTCCGCTTCCGGATGTGCTGCCGCTGTAGGTGCAACTTTCATTCCTGTCATGATTCGTGCAGGCATTCGTCCGGCCGCTGCCGGCGCCGCCGTCCTTATGGGCACTTTCGGTTCCAACATTTCCCCGGGAACCAGCCATAACAGTGTTGTTGCCAAAATTGCCAATATGGACATGATGGACCTCATCAGCCTTCACACTCCTTACTCTATCGGCATGGTACTTATCGGTGCAGTTGGGTTGACCATTGTTTGCTTGATTCTCCGCGACAATAAGCCCACTCAAAAAGAATTGGACGACTACTACACTACTGCCGATCAGTCTCAGGAACTTCAGCATATCAATCCTCTTAAAGCGATTGCTCCGCTGGTTCCGTTAGTTATTCTTCTTCTCGGCAACTCCTATGTTCCGTTCATCAAAATGGGCGTAGCACAAGCCATGGTTATCGGCGCAATCTTTGCCTTGATTGTCTCCTGGGTCAACCCGCAGCAGTTCACCAAAGACTTCTTCAAAGGAATGGGTGAAGGCTACGGTTCCGTCATGGGCATCATCATTACCGCCGGAGTCTTCGCTGCCGGTCTTAAAGCCACGGGCTTGATTGATGCTTTCGTCGAAGTATTGAAGAGCTCAAACGAAATCGCTCGCTGGGGCGGCTCTTTCGGCCCCTTCCTCATGGCTGCAATTACAGGTTCCGGCGATGCTGCTACTTTTGCCTTTAATGAAGCCGTTACACCGCACGCCGCATCCTTCGGCATGCCGATTCCTAACCTCGGTGCCATGGCTTTAATCTCCGGTCAAATGGGCCGTACCATGTCTCCGATTGCAGGCGTTGTAATTGTGCTGTCCGGCTTGGCAATGGTTCCTCCAATGCAGTTAGTAAAACGTACCTGCATTCCATTGATTATCGGCGTCATTGTTTTAGCGCTGACCATCGTCTAGCAACAGTATTAAAACTCTGCAAAATGCCTCGCGGAATGCGGGGCATTTTTTTTCGGCTGGAATTGTAAAAAAAGTCTTTGGGCTTTGGTTGGAGGCGTCCTCTGTCGGAAGCTGTAAAGAACACCGACAGCAAATTGAAGACTCTCTTCGTTTATTGATTTTGAAAAAGTATTATTATTTCAATAAATCCACTTCAACCTTCATCGAAGAGAACTATTATGACTACAACACCATCCGGCTCCCGGGGAGGAGCAAGAAAAGGCGCCGGACGCAAGAGTATTGGTAACACGAGACGCGTCACAGTATGTCTTACCGAAGAACTCTTGCCTATATTTAAAGAAAGAGGCGGTGCTAAGTGGCTGCGCAGTGAACTTTCCCGAACGGAGAAAAAATCCGAACCAGCACAGTTTGAATCCTTCTTTCTTCCTGTTGCCGATCCGGTTTCTATGCGACTGCCGCTTTATCAATCAGGCGTACAAGCAGGTTTCCCTTCTCCGGCAGAAAGTTATGTGGATAAATCTCTTGATCTGAACGAGTATTTAGTGGCCAATCCGGCCGCTACATTCTTTGTGCACGTAGTAGGCGACTCCATGGACCGAGCAGGCATGGAAGACGGAGATCTGCTGGTCGTGGATCGTTCGCTTGAACCTAAAAACGGCGACATTGTCATCGTCAGCATCGATAATGAATTCACGGTAAAACGTTATATGAACGACGAAAAAGGATTGCGCCTGCTGCCCGAGAGCTCAAATCCGATTTATAAAGCAATCCGACCTAAAGAATTTGAAGAATGGCGGTTTATCGGAGTAGTCAAGTTCACGATTAAAAGCAATTAGCTATGTCTTCGGTATTTGCGCTCGTAGACGGGAACTCTTTCTTTGCGTCGTGTGAAAAAGTTTTTAGGCCCGACTTAACCCATCGTCCCGTTATTGTTCTCAGCAATAACGATGGCTGTGTTGTCGCTCGCTCCAAAGAAGCTAAAAAACTCGGAATCAAGATGGGGGAGCCCTTCTTTCAGATTGCGCAATTCTGCTTGTACGAAGGGGTAGAAGTTTTTTCGAGCAATTACGAGCTGTATGCCGATTTGTCGGGACGCATGATGTCGACCATTGCCTCTATGGTCGACTGCATCGATCCTTACAGCATTGACGAATGCTTTGCTAACATGAGCGGACACGAACAGCTGGGAACGAATCTGACCGCCCTCGGCCGGAAAATAAAAGACAAAGTTCTTCAGGACGTAGGAATTCCAACGTGTGTTGGGATTGCTCCCACTAAGACCTTGGCCAAGTACTGCAACCATCTTGCGAAACACTACGCCGGACTCAAAGGTGTCTGCAGCTGGCTGGACCTTTCAGAAGAAAGACGACGGCGTGCGCTTGGTTGTGAACCGGCATCTGAAGTATGGGGAGTAGGAAGAAGATATGCCGCCCGGCTGAAAATGCTCGGAGTCCACACGGCTCTTGATCTGGCGAACACCAATCCGGATCAAATCCGCAAAGAATTCGGACTGCCGTTGGCGATGACGGTTAAAGAACTTCAAGGAAGTTCATGCATTCCTTTAGAACTCATTAAGCCGAAACGTCAGCAGATTATGCGCAGCCGCAGTTTCAGCGAGCTGGTTTCCGATGAAAATGATCTTCTCGGTGCCATTACGTTTCACGCACAAGAATGCGGACGGACGTTGCGTAAAGAAGGAACCTGTGCTCACACGGTTGGCATTGTTCTGCAAACCAATCCGTTCCGAACTCAAGATGTACAGCACCATGCTTTTCCGTCTTTGGGCCTACCCTACGGAGTTGCCGATACCCAAACGATTATTCACTATGCCGCTGCATTGTTGAGACGAACATTCCGCAAAGGCTGTCTCTATAAGAGAGCAGGTGTTTACGTCGGCGAAGTTGTCTCCCGCAAAGGCCAGGTCCAAGATCTTTTCGAGTATCAGGAGACGGCTCCCCGCGAAGAAATTTGCAGAATAATAGATACGCTTAACACTCGCTATGGGAAAAATACAGTGCACTTTGCCTCTTCTCGTTTGGGAGAAAAAATTTGGTGCATGAATAGAGAACGGCTGAGTCCTGCCTATACGACCTGCTGGAATGATCTGCCCAAAGTCGGAGCTTTGTACAAAGAGCGCATTCCGTCTTGACGATACTCAAAATCTTAGCTCTTTCGCCAAGAATCCTGCGTCCAAAAAGACGAGAAGAGAAAGCATTCGACCAAGAAAAGAATGAAGACAAACGCTGCGCTGCAGACTCCTCCAAAGACTTTTTAAGAACTTTCGAGAAACCGTTTCAACTGTTCCGCAATAGCCTGAGGATTATCAATATGGTCCGCGAAAATCTTCATAATTGCGGTTTCTCTCTCATCTCTGTCGGGCGAAACAAACAAATCTTCGGAGTTAAAGGAAGTGGACAAATCTTGCCTGCATGTAAGAGTGCTAATGGCTTTCACACCTGCCTCTGCAATTAAATTTATAGGACAGTTTCTATTATTTAGAAAGTGAAGCTTCTGCAATTTAAAGGCTGTCACCTCGAGAGCATCGATGATTACTCGGCTTTCAGGATCCAAAGCCTGACAGTAAAGCTCCGTCAATTTTTTATGCTCATACGTTTTCGCAAAAACTGCAGACTTGAACCTATTGAGCGCCAGCCAAGTGGGACTGCCGCTTTCATCAACCAAACCGGAGCGCTCATGAACCGGAAGTTTCCGGATGAATTCCATCAGAGTTTCCTGCGTCGGAGAACCGTCCGAATAAGTCTCTATAGATTCAAATGCGATTAACCGCGCATCGCATTCCGCCTGTTCAGCTGCAGAGCCTTGTTCCGCCTCAGGAACCATTTTTTGGTTCCAAAGTTCGGCTGTTACCTCCTTTGGCGGCAAGATTCGAACAAGAATAGGTGCTGTAATTTTGGAAATCGAGCCTCTATTGATTCCGTGGACCTCATCGCTATACAAGTCCTCCAGATAATTGGAAGAAGTACCTTCTAGATAAGCCAGCTTCACTGCGTTGACTCTGGCATGACCGGCTAAGACACGAAACTTTGAGACATCTTCGGAAAAATAGTCCTCATCCGGCTTTCCATCCAGATCATAGGCCGTTAACACTTTATCCGTCTCCACAACTGCATATTGAGCTGCTGACTTGGTTCCGTCCGGAAAAATTACCCAATCGATCTTTCCTAGCTGACTTGGCTCGATTTCTCCGAAGGCTACGACCGGAGCTCCCGCTTCAAAACTCCTCTCACCGCTTAGTCGAAGATAATCCGGATCGGCAGCAATGCTAAGCATCTGCAGGCGTGACGCAACGCTTCCACGAGTTCTTTTAGGAGGAAGCATCTCGGGAGAAAGTTTGAGAGGATTTTCGAAATCCAACTTCTCAGGAAGTCTTTTTCGAGTCTTGAGGCGTTCCTCTCTTTTTTGGTTTTCTTCTTGCGTCATTTTGCCGTCTAACTAAATATTTATTGCGTATTTCCCTGATAATCAACAACAATTTTGCAGAAAGTACGGTCCGAGATCCAATATTAACTTTTGGAAAGAATGCAGAAGATACGGGAGGAAGTTTGGTGCGCGGTGTTGGCATATCATTTTATAAATTAAACAATAGGTTAGTGTTAGAAGTACTGCTTTTCTACTGCTTTTACTCAAAAAAACCGCTTTTTTTAGTGTTGTTTTTATGCTTAAACGAAAAAGGGGGAATCTCTTCCCCCTGCTGCCTTTATGAATTAAACAAGTGGAATGCTTAAGCAGAAATCCAACTTTAAGAAGTCCGGCAAGTAACTTAATACTTTTTAAGGCCGTACTCAGTGACAGCAAAACGAATCTTACCAGTTAACTAATCTTTTGGTCAATCCTAATAAAACACTTGTATTTTCCATTTTCTAAATGTATAATTACTTACATGAATTAAACAGGAACTTAAAAGGAGTCCAAAATGTCAAAGTTTCCTACCACTAAAGCAGTTAGATCTTGGGTTAAAGAAGTAAACAAAAAAACAATCTGTGTAAAAGAACTTACATATTTCGGTTATAAAGCGGTTTACATGAGCTTAGCCGAACTTTGTGAAGTAACCGTTGAATATGCCGGATATGGAAAAATTATTTTTGACGGAGAGGATTTAGACCCTATTTCGGCAAGAGAAAAACTGAATTATTTATACAACGAAGAGTTTGCAGATAGATATCGTTTTACTTCTAAAAAAGACGCTTTGGCTTGGGCTAATGACTACTTCAATATGAATAATGAAGAAGAAGTAGAACAAAAGATAAATCTTATTGAAGATATTAAAGCAGCAAGAAAGAACTAAAAATAAAAAAAATCGGGTTTCAAACAAGGCCCGGTTTTCTTTTTGATGATTGAGCTATGGAAGAAAAGACAAAACGCCCGGCAGGTAGGCCAAAGAAAACAAAGGAAGGCGGAAGAAATATGACGCTTTATCTAAACTTGAAAATAGCAGAAAAGTTAAAAGAGTTAGGCGGTGCAAAATGGATAACTAAGAAAATCCAAGAGGAGTTAGCCAAGGAAAAATAATTTAACCCCCGATATCTTTCGGGGTGTTTTTGCAGTAAAATATAAGTTCAATATGAGTGATTTGATTTGGCTGTTGCCTTATCGAACGGTTATAAGGCTTAGGAAGTTGACGATTCCTAAGCCTTTAACTTTTTATTTACTGATTGAATATTTTTTTAACAACGTGGGCATTTACTCTCTTTAAAGTATTTCCGATCTGCGAATTCTCCCTTTTTTCCGATATTGAATGAATCAATAGGACGGTGATACCCCATTACTCGAGTCCAAACCTCGCATTTAGTTCTTTCTGAATTTTTAATACCGTAAGTTTGTAAGTCTTTATCCATTTTATTTATCTCCTTGGAAATTCTCATTGAAGTGCTTTTCGGCAATACTCAATAATTCCTCTTGCTTCTTGAAGAAGTTTTCTACTCTCTGGTTCCAATCGTAAACATTGAATTGCGATTCGAGATTCGGAGGTTTTGGCTCGTTTTTCAAGACTATTGACTCGCTGGCGCAACCGCTCAGAATCAGAACGAGCCAAAGACTCAGACTTACGAAGATCAGCCATGGCAATATTCCAGTCTTTTTGCCTTGTTTCATACTCTTGTATTGTTTGCGTAAGTTGCGATACTTGCGAGCGAGCATTTTTTAACTCTTCCGAATTTTTACCTTGATTCAAACCAAAAAAATAAGCGCAGAGAACTAATAAAATTCCTGCGCTTGCTTTAACTAAAGATACGATATTCACATTAAGGCAACCTCCGCTTTACGTCTATTCATTAAGCCGTTGATAACTTCATACATAATGCGCCCGTGCTCGTCTCTCAGAATATTTCCATTCTTATCTTTCATTTTTTGTTTTGCGAAAGATAAAAATCCTTTTTTTGCTTCTTCAATCTTTCCGGCATTAAGCAGTTCTAAGGTTTTCGATTTCGCAACGGCACCAACACCGACATTGAAAGCCAAATCAAGTAAAGCTATGTACTGACCCTCCGTTAACTTGCAAGTAACGTATTTACTTAACGCCTCGGCGTGCTCAATCAAATCATCTTTTAAATATTTGTCGGCTTGTTGTTTTGTGACTGTTTGACCCGGTTTTACGTTCTTTGTATGTCCATAACCAATGGTTAAAGTATTAGCAGAGCATTTATAAGCCTTAAGCCTTAATCCTTCCCACTCTTTAACAAAATTTTCCGCAACTAACGGGTTCCATTGCGAAAAAGGTAATTTTTCTTTTTGGTTACTTGTTGAATGATTCATTATGTTGTCCCTTTAAGAATGAGATATCTTTCTTGATTGTTTCGATGACGGATTGAATATTCTCTAGTTTCTTTAGATTTTCACTGTTTTCTGCTGCTTTTTTATTCAGCTCATTAATCTGTAATCGCTGGATAGCCGTTTCATTTTCAAGATATTCAATTCGTTCTTTTTGCGTCACGATTGTGTACTCTGATAGTTGCGAGTTTGTCATCACGCCCGCAACATAAAACGCCACGAATAACAAGGCTTTTAGAACACCATTGAAACATTGCCTTAGGTTAATTCTTTCTATCATCTTTCCCTCCCACTTCTAAAGATTCGAGCTTTTTATCTGTATTTTCATAAAAAGCGATTTTTAACTTACCGACCATAAAGCGGTATAGGAGGTTCATAATTCTGTTTCCAAAATATGCACCTAAGCCGGAGAAAGCAGCAATCCATTCTTCATGTATTTCAGTTACTCTTAGGAGTAGATACACGATAAAGCCGGCAACCATCGAGGTAACGACCTCAGCAAGATAGTGAAATAAATTGAACATTTTTTCACCTTTCGAATACTGTTGTGCCGGGCCAGCCAGAGCACATACAAGAATTAAAATAGCAGTAATTTGGCCTATAGCTGTAAGAAAATCAGACCATACCGCCGGGTTTTTTGTTGGCATAATCTCCCTCTAATTTCTAAAAAATTGGTGATTGAGGTTTGTTGGTTTTGATTAGTTTTTAAATAATTTCTTTTCTACTTACCTCCTTTTAAAGGGCGTAAAAACATCCGCCCTTTAAACCTAAAATATCCAAAAACTTAAGCTAAGTTGTTGAAATAAAATAGGTTTGAAAGGGCGGATAGTTTGGGTGGATAAAAAAGCCCCCGAGTTGGGGGCGCAATGGTTGAAAGTTATCCGCCATTTGAAGGGATGAACTTTATCGTTGTCCCTTCTGTTTGACCTTCTCTTACACCAAGTTCGATACGCCAAGAATCTCCTTTTTTCAGTGGCACAAATAACTGAGGCCATTGCAGAGGATCTGAGAGGTTTTCGAGTCTGGTTGTCAAATACGAGTTTGAGTTTTCTAAATAAACGTATTTAATTAAATTACCGCATATGATATTCAACCAGCCGTTTGCAGGAGCTACTTCAGTAACAATCATATCGCCTTTATATTGATAATAGTAGGTGATGATTCCTGACTTACTTCCCGGCAATGCTTGAGCACCAATAAATTCAGTCTCCGACTTCTTAATAAAAAGATTAAGCAAGGCTTGAAGGTACGCTTTTAAACTCATAACGCACCTCCAAATCTCAAGTTATTCGGATTCTCTAAGCGGTACGAACCTACAAAGTTCTTTAGTATCTTTCGCTTGTAAAAATACCGTTTCTCCTTTGTAAACTCGAATAACCAAAGAGTTGTATCCGCTAACATACATAGAGAAAAATCCTTGTGTTTGTAAACAAAACCGCTCGGATTCTCCGGTACTTGCATAGACAACAAAGCCATTAGCAGGCGGTACATACCTTTTGAAATAATTGTTAGGTTCGTAATCCGGTAATGATTGAACGTCAATCTTGACATCCTCATACCAATGCGGCGTATTAATTGCCTGAATCCACGATTTTTTATTTCTAAGGAATGTTTCAAGTAAAAGTTGGAGTAACTGTTTAAGCATAGTACAGCCCTCCAAATAATACTCTTACCCCCTCCCGATAGCCTCAAAGAATCTTACTGTTATGCTGGTGGCTCTGATTCCATTTACAGCAAAACTACATCCCTTAGCGATAGGCAAAAAGAAGTTAAGGCCTTGGTTACTTACGGAGGCAACTTGTGAAACTTGAAAATTGTTTGTCGTAACTTGAAGCATAGTTCCTGTTGAGGTCTCACTTTCTACTGTGCTAGCAGAAATGTTTAAATACCCGTCACTATAGGCCGTTCCTGTGACTAAATTATTTGTCCAAGAGTCTCCTACAGAGTTAGTTCCTGAAAAAGTCGTTGGAGAAGAGAACGTACTTCTTGATACGTGCGCCGCCTCCGCCGGGGTGGTTCGGGTATTTAACAACCACTGAATAAAATCTTTAAGCATTAAATCCTCCTTTCATGTGTTCACGGGCTTCTACTTTCTGACCCAACTCGTATGCCAGTGCGGTTGGGAATGCAGGGAATTCCACGAATGGAAAACCCGTTGTTTCCGGCATATTTCTTAATGATTGTCGATAGGCTTCTAAGTAAGCTCTGTCTTCATCTGTTAAAGCTGTTCGCTTAACTTTAGCCATTTTTTGAACTGTGATATCAGGTAACTTGACGTAATCATCCGTATCGGAAATACGGGCGTTACGTTCAACTTTAACTACATCGGAATACTTGCCAATAACAAAATCATCATCGTTTTCTGGTAATTCATCTTCCGGGTAATAATTACCGTCCGCACTTCGGAATAATCCTGTCGGGGAAAGCTCCATTTTCCAGAATTTAATAATTTTGCCGTCTGGCGTTTTAAAGTTTTCCGACAACGTGTAGTGCTCTTGGGCATAGGCTAGATCGGCTTCATCTATAAATGCGTGCTGGCCTTGACTGTTTGACTCAACAACAATCTTGCCGTTTGCATTTTTCAGGCTATAACGAGAAAGAGGCCGTTTTTTGGCCTCTTGTAAGTACTCTTGTTTAACTTCATCAAGTGTTTTCATTAGTTATCTCCGTAATGTTCCGAACAAAAACCAAAAGCGACAAATTGGAAAACTTTATCTCTTGCTTTCGAATATGAGATTTTCTTAGCGGTTTCCTCTGAAAAATTGCGGATATCAACGCACGAGGCTATCTCAGTAACAGTAAAACGATTCTTCAATACTAAAGTGCATACCATTGTGCCGGTACCTTCTACATGGTGATAATCTACCCGTTCTATCAATGCGTCTACTGTTTCATTATTGATATAAGGAAACTTGCAAGATTTTCTTGCTTCTTCTTTAATTTCACTTGTATTCATTTTTAATAATTACTCCGTTTAGGTTTTGGTCTTACTTTTAGGTTCCGGTCTCTGTTTCGGTATCTGTTCCGTTGATTATGTTGTCGATTTCTTCTTGAGTCCCGCCGTTTTCAAGTATTAGTTCCTCAAGAATCGGCACAAGGTATGCGTCCACGCCAGTGTTAAATCCAATATTGTTTCTAGCGGTTGTTTGTTCGGTTTCGGTTAAGGATTGAGTAGACGAATAAGAAACGTTAGGCGTTAAATCTACCCACGTGGATGACGTAACGGCCGTTCCTGCTGCCGTATCAATTGATACTAAAGTAAACATTCGTCCGTCAGTACCAACAACAGTATCACCGACTTTAATATTCCCTTGCGGTTTTAAATCCGCTATATCGATTGTTTGAGAAATACTCAAACTACTATCAATAGTTCGTACGGCGTATGCGCTGGCTTGAGCGGTTTCTGCTGCTTCTTGTGCACTTTCGGCCTGTTGTTGCGCAGTTTCTGCTAAAGTTTGAGCCGTTTCAGCTGAATTTTGTGCACTTTCTGCTGAATTTTGCGCATTTTCTGCGGAATTTTTAGCTTGTAATGCACTATTTAACGCTGATTGTGCGGTTTGTGCGCTGGTTAGTGCGCTAGTCTTAGCTTCATTAGATGACGTTACAGCAGTATTAGCCGTTTGAATCGCTTGGCTTGAGGCCGTGAGTGCAGAAGTTGAGTTAGAAATAGACAACTGTATATCTGCATCCCAATCGTCAACTACTTGCTTTAAAGTTTCAACCTTCTCATTAGCACTATTTGCAACGGCCAAAGCATTAGAACTTGTCGAATTTGCGGTTTGAGCCGTTGTCCTAGCTTCCTTAGCGATATTTAACGCCTCTTCGGAGTTATCCGAGGCATTATCTGCATATTCTCCAATTTCATTAATAGCGTCTTCGGTTTGTTGTAACACTTCCGGCCCGCTAATTACGCCCGTCCCCGTGGGCGTGTAATGAAATTCAAATTTCTTTAGAGCCATTTTGAATTACCTCTTTAAAATTTATTTTTTGTTTTTCATTCATGCCCGTAACTTATTCAGGAAGTTTCATAAAATAAGCCTCGGTATAAAAAGGAGGCTCGTTATCAATATCGGAAATACTGGAATTTGCGGTTAATGTATGTGTATGTGTTTGTCCACCGCCCACGGAATTAAGCGTAAATGTGTGTGAGTGACTACCGTTGGAAGAGGTTTCGCCTGTCCAAGAACTATTGGCGTTGAATTGAAAATATGACCAAGGGCCACCGTCTTTCCCGCTAGAAGAAGTATCAATTTGTCCTTGTGTTTGTCGACTAAAACAACCTTCCGCTAACGCTCCGGCCTTGTCATCACATCCTGCTTTTCCGGTAATATTCATGCTCCCTTTAGTATGGGTATGAGCACCTGTTGTACTGGTACTGCCTGAATGAGTATGAGCTGGCAATTGTTCAACGGTTAAAGCCGTTCCCCCGATAACTCCACTAACTGCAATATTAGGAATATCTAATGTTGCCGATCCGCCTGTTTTTCCTGCATTTTGAGCAGTAGAACCCTTAACAAATTTATCAATAAGGTTAGGTGTTACCCCATTTCTTCCGTCCGAACCGCCGTCACAAATAACCCAGCCTGTATCCGGTTGAGTAGTGCCCCAGAAAATCGGATTTCTGTTGTCAGTTCCGCCCATTTGCACATTATGGAAGGGCATAATCGCTCCGGCTGGAACGGTTACATCTATATTTTTCCAGTAAGTACGATTAGAACCGGGCGCAACAACAGTAGAAGCCGGGCCATTAGCTGTAACGCACCTGTATTTAGTTCCATTCTGTAGAACTTCATTCCCAACTTCATAATTAAGCACTGCGGAATAATTCATAATCCCGCCCTGTTGGTACCAAACAGTGAATTGAGAAAGTAAAAGTAAAATCCCGTTAAAGTCGTTTTTATGCGGTGGGATTCCGCCTTGTTCTATCGGAATAGCATTCTCATGACCCCAACCGTTTTGTTGCGAAAGCCTACCAGTTCCGGCCTCGGTCGGGGTTAGGGGCGGAATTGTGTAATCCCCGTCTTTGGCAATAGTAGACTGAATTTGAAACTTTGGATAATTGCTCATGATTGTTATATCTCAATTGTTTTCGAGGGGTTAAATACGCCCTGATTAAATGGCAAAAGTTTTTGACCAAAGAAGCCAAAAACAAGGTTAGAAGGCGTAACGGTTTCGACATTTGCTAAAACGCCAGCTGGTCTATTTAGTAATCCGTAATTTTTAAGAATCGCTATCTGTACGCTCGTAGGTTCCCCAACAATGCGGATATTGATACTCATATCTTGATAATCGTTAACGAATGCAGGCAAACCGATTAACTTAGTAAGTAGTTTGTTAATCGTTGCGCTAGTTGAATTAGAAACATTTACAACCGCTCGATAAAAGATTAAGAATCTAAAAAGTTCATCATCTAAGCGAGTGTCCACGTTATCTATAACTAAGTTTCGATTTACGCCTACACGCCGTCCCCACCAATCTAAAAAAACACCCTGCGCAGTGGCAGGGTTTAGGATTTTTTGAAAGAAGTAATCTAGTTGGGGGCTTGCGTCTAATTCTTCATTAAATAACATCGCTAATTGCTGATACTTTTGCGAATGCGAATATTGAGATTGAAGGGCGATAGATATTAGACATCGAACGTTAGATAGTTTCCGAAAATCGGTAACGCTTAGGATATTGCGCCATGTTGTCGAATCAGACATTTTTTAGCACCTCCAAAAAACTAAGAAGTAAATGCAATAGTGATATCTGATTCACTAATTGTCGGTTCAATATCTGCGGGTATCTGGACGCTACTAGCAAGTGTTCCGGTGCCTAACGCAACCTCAATTGAAGCAATAGGGGCGGTTGTTGAAGCTTGAATTACAGAGTAAAAACGAGAAGCGTAAACCGTTGACGCTAGCGAAACTCTATCATTAGCACCCCCGCCCGTTACGTCATTAATTAAAGATTGAATAACTAAGTTTTTCTCTGTTGGGTTCATAGAAGAACCAAAGAAAGTTACTTTAATCTTTAACGCTTGGGATTCAGGGCGCACAATGTTATAAGTGTACGTAGCGTTATAAAAATTCTCATCTGTATAGCTAACTTGATAGTCTCCGGTCGTCCCACATCCTGCGTCTTTACGCTGATAAATCGTTTTGGCTATTTCTTCATCTTCACCGCCAACAATCGAAATAAGAATTGAATGCGGATTAATTGTTACTCCGAATTTTTCAATACTTGAATTGTTCGGATTTTCAAGAACTCGAACATCTAAAACCCCGTCTAAGGCAGCAAGGTTTGCTTGAATTGCCTCAACGTATCCAGTCGCATTAATCGCATAACTTTCAACCATGCGGTTTCTTAATTCCGAATCGGTTTCTTCATCACGCCCGATAATTCCGGCCGTTGGGTTTGTAATTGAATCCCACCCGGCGATAGTAGTGACTATCTTATTAACTGCTCCACTGGCAACCTCTAACGGGCCATGTTCAATAGCTGTAAACGTTGTAAGTACTGTTCCGTTATCTGTGATTTTTGCGCCGGAGGCATTAGAGTGTCTGTACTGATTACCTTGTGAATCCTGTGCAATAGCTCCATACGGAATTACAGTACCTTTTAATCCGGTCAATTTACAGTTAACTACTGTCGGCTCGGATATCTTTCTATCTAAGCCATAAAGCGAGGCCAAAGCGTCTAAGAATTTACCTGTTGCGGTTACAGGATTAACCATGTTTGATAAAAAAATAATTTCTGCATTCTTAGCTTCAATCTCGGAAACAATTAAATCTAAAACCTGACCCATAGGCGAGGAAGGCTCAATATTTAAAAGCGGTTCATCTGGTGAAGTCTGAAATGCTTGCTGTATCTTTTCTCCTATGTCTTGTCTAATGTCTTGTGTGCTAGGCAAAGTTACGCCTGTTTGCGGATTAAAAATTACTTGTGCCATTGCGTTTAAACCTAAAGAAATAAAAATAAAAACTTAAAAATTTAAAAATTAAAGGTAAGTGTTTCTTGTAATTCTGTAGTGATAGTTATCTCACCGTGAAGTATGCGATTCTCTTCGTCAAATTCGGTTACTGTTACGCTGTCTACAGATTGCACCCCTTGCGTTCTGTTTCCGGCTTCTCTGATAACTTGAGATAACACGGTTGTATCTAAGCTCTTAGCTAATTGAGCTTCTTTCCAATTAATACCGTTTTCCTGCTGAAAGTAAGCGTCATTCGTCCATAGTCTTATCTCATTAGCAAGGTTTTGAGCTATAGCAAGATTACCGCTAGTTAATAAAATATTTCCTTCGGGCGTAAGCTGTAAATCCCAACTGTTTGGGTCAAGTAACGCCGTTTTATTTTCGTGCGCCATAATCTAAAAATCCTAATTGCTTTATTCCGGCTGTCCGGTGCTCGAATCACCGCTCTGTACGCCTGTATGTGTGTGAGTAGTAAGGCTAATTCCTTGAGCTGTAACATCACCGCTAAAGGTTGCATTTTCACCGCCAGCACCACCGCCGGAAATAGCACCATTCAAGTTAATTTGCGGGGCTGTAACAGTGAATGAGCTTGAGGCCGTTACTTCCATAGTTTGAGCCTCAACTTTTGCGCTCTTGGTCTTAATCGTGACTTCTTGCGGGGCTTCTATAGCAATGGTTCCTTCATCTTCTAAATGGATAAATACTTCGGGGGCTTTTCCCCAAAAACCGCCAATATAGAAAGAGTCAGACGGGTCAAATTGTCTAAAAGTAGCCGGAACTTTAGGCGTATTGTCTCCGTTGATATTTGAAATATCATTTTTTGCAACAACCGCTAGGCCAATATCTCCGACTTTCGGATCGCAGATTACTGCTGCCTTACCATGCTGTAACCGGAAATATGGCAACTTAGGAATGTTGGTAACTTGTAATCCCTGACCTTTGTTATTTCTAGGCTGTAAAAGCGGTTTTACTGATACGTAACCAGCCCCTTTATCTTTTCCGCTTCTCTCTACTGCTGTAACAACAACAGGTAAAGAGGTGCTTACTATTTTTGAGATAAGCGAGGAAACAAAGAAATTAAGGGCGTTAGTTTCATTTGAACTTGCAAAATCGTTATATCCTGCGTTTAGTTCTTTTTCTTCTGCCATGGCTTACCACCTTGGGAATATCGCATTAATTTGTGTTTTCCAAGCGTTTCCGCCCGGGTCATTTGCGCTTAGTTGATGATTAAGTCCCACTATTTTCCAAGTGCCGGAGGCGTGAGGTACGATAGATTCAAGTTTGAAGTTCGCACCGATTCTTAGCTCAGGTCGGAAAAAACAAGATACGTTAATGCCATTATTAGAAAAGGTCGGATATCCGATCATGCCGTTTTGTGCATTAATTAAAGGAATACCGCCTTGAGATTTACGGCTGGCATTCTTAGGCATTAATACAACTTTTTCATCATCAAACAACAGATCAGCGCCCACGGCCTCGGCAATACGGCGCATTTTCGTGACCGGATCACCGTTAATTATGCAGTCTTTAATGGAGGCGGTTACTTCGTTATTCTCAAATACGTATCCAACTTCTTTACTTAATTGGTCAATCAATCCGGCAACTGTTTGATTACCGTTAACGGATATTGGAGCTTGGGGAATTAATGCCGGGAATAATCCACAGTTAGCTTCAATCTTAAAATCTGGTGAAGGCGAAGCGTTAAAGTCCGCCCAAGCGTTAACAATCTCACCCTTGAATACAACAGATAAAGTTTTACCTTTTTGACCTGCGGAAATATTTATCTTGTTTCTTTTCAATGAAAACGATTTAAAGCCTAAATGCGTTAATCGCTCCATCGTGTTTAAAGATAATCCTTTTATGCTTACTGTAGCCTTGGGAAAAGCCGGACATCCTGACTTAGTAATGCTTACTTTCATCGCTAGGTCTCGGATTGTTAATGCTTCCTGACTGTCTAAAGTAACCGTTACGGCGATATCTTTTTGAGTGTAGGTAGTTTCATTATTGTTCATTAGAAGCCTCGCTATCTGCGTTCTCGTAAAGCAATAACCACCTAGAATTTAATTCTTCGTACTGCGGATCAGACTGTCCTAGTGTGTCTACAAAGTACAATCTGCCATTAAAGTTAGGGGATGGGTAACAATTAATATCTGTGCCAACGCAAACCTTGCGCCCCTTGAATATTTCAACCTCGTTACAAGTCAAATCACAATAGAGAGATTCGGCAACCTGTCTAAGCTGAATCACGCAGTTTTGAGAATCAAGCACTACAGAAAATTCTTGCCATGGAAGAGGGGATGTTTCAATCTGTTCAATCATGTTTTACCCCTTATTTAAATTTATTAGAAACACTCTTAAAGAATGAAGTTCTTGTTTGTGCCTGTCCGGTATTTACTTTATTCGCAGAAGTTGCACGCTTAGGCGAGTACTTAGTCTTTTGATTGCTTAGATCAACGCTAATGATTTCTACAAAAGAACAATGTACAGATAAGAAACAAGCTCCAGTTGATTGAGTTCTCGTAAAGTCGTAATGGTCTAGTGCCATGTTGCGCCAAATCTTAGCCGGAGAAAAAATCGTACAAGTTTCCGTACTTTGTATTTTCTTATCTAGCATAGCTAAAGCCAAAACCTGCACCGGATAACTACCATTAAATAAGAACTCAACATTAACCCTTTTGGGTTCTCGCACAATGTTATAGGCGGCAAGCTGTCCATTTTCTATCGGTTCGGTTGGTATCTTAGAACTGCTATCTGCGTCTATTGAACCGATTGACGTGTACGGAACAAAAGGTAAGAGGTTATCGCTAACTACTGTCCACGCTAACCCCATGACTGAATTAATTGAAGCCATTTTTTAATAACTCTCTATTAAACCTGTCGAGCTATTAGCCAACAGATCGTTTTTATTCAAACCTTCGGATACGCCCTGCATTGTGGCTTGTTTAATCGCTTGCGGGTCTGCGTCACCGTTCACATTAATAACTACATCAGTCTTAACTTGATTGTTTACTGTGTTTTGTTTTACGGCTTTTCCGGCGTAAGACGCTCCGTTACCTGCAATGTTTCCGGCCGGAGGTACTATCTTCTTTTCCTTATCGTCACCAAAACCCAAGAAGTTTTTAACGCTGTCCATAGGGTTAGTTAAAGCGTCCGGCATTTTCCAATCAGAGAAAAAATTAAGTTTTTCTGTTATCCAATCGAAAATAGAAGCCACGCTATCTTTAATACTTTCCCACGTTTCAATGAACGTCTTTTTGATTTCAGGAAGTTTATTAATTAAATCCGCAATTCCTTTTGCAACGCTTCCAATACTTCCGACAATCGTAGTAATTGCTGTTTTAACAACTGCCCCAAAGACATCCATAAACAAGTCTTTTACAGGCTTTAAAGCGTCACCAAGTTCGCAAATAGCTTTCCATGCGTCTTTAAATGATTGTCTTACGCCTTCAATATCTTCACTTGAGTATCCAAGAGTTTCAAGGAACTCACCAAAAACGCTATCCCCGCCCTCAACAAAAGTAATTAAATCATCTATAGCACCAGCTAATAGAACGATTAAACCGATTGCAACCCCGAGCGGACTAAAGAGTGCTCCTAATACTTTAGGGGCGTTAGTTAAGATTGCACGAGGCCCGAAGGCAGCAGCAGCCGCAACGGTAATTGTTCCTAATGCAACCTTGATAAATTCTGAATGTTCTCCAATAAAATTGGCTAATTCTGCAAATGCTTTAACCGCTTTTTCTACATATGGAATGAAAAACTTGGCAAACTGGTTGCCAATGTTTTGAACTGCCATTCCTGTAGTTTGCCACGCTATCTTAAAACGCCTTGCATTTTCTGCGTCTTTAGGCGTTAATGCCATTTTTCTATAGGTTTCAACAAGCGTATTCATTTGCTTATTGTTCTGCAAGAAAACGGCGGCACTTTCCCGGGTCAAACCCATGTATTTCAAGGCATAGTCAGCTTGAGCACCGCTCATGCCATTGAGTTGTTTTCCCATTCTTAGGAAAACTTCACCGCTTGCGCCTGTGCGCTGTGTAAACGATTTCATGGCGTTGGTGAAGGCCTCGGCACTACCACCGGCGGCAACATTAGCTTTACGCCATGCGTCAATTTCTGATACGTTCATCCGAACGGACTTAGATAAATCATCTAACTTAGCTCCTTCGTCAAGGAAGTTAGTAAACATGAGCTTTGCGCCGAACATGGCAACCAACGGCCCGGCATAAGACTTGATAGCGGAAAATACTCTTTTAGCCGTACTGTCTAATTGCTCAAATGCTTTTTGTCCTTGCTTACCTGCTTTATCTAAATCTTTTCCGGTTTGTTCTGCTTTAACGGAGGCTTGATCTAATCCTTTGCCTACTTTAACTATTGCGTCTCCGGTCTCGTTTACTTTTTGAGCTGTAATGTCTGTCGCATTACCCAAAAGGTGATTGATATCTTCATCCGCACCAGCAGATTTTTTAATTAGGTAATCTAACTTCTTGGCTAATAAATCAAAGAACTCAATAATCCCGTCTGCTTTTAAGCCAATGTCGATTAATAACTCGTCAGTTGTTGTTGCCATGATTTTTAGCCAAAAAAGTTAGAAGTTAAAAATTAGTTTTGGCTCTTTTGTGCGAGCCATTTGTTGTAGTTTTCAACTAAAAGAACTTCATCCAACTGATACGCTTCTTCCAGCGTCATAGTTGTTTGAAGTTCTTGTAGTGTCGCTAAGTTATTAGCAATTAAGCGAGAAAAAAGCGGGGAAAAATTAGAAGGTGTTGCAATTCCCCGCACCTTAGCGCAGTCAGCTAGAAACTCACCCCTTCGAGGGAGGTAAATTTCAGATAAGCGGGAAAAAAACCGAAATTTGCCTCCATAGATTCTTTTCTTAATCTAAGAAGCGTAAGCGGTGAGGAAATATAGCCGTCTGCGTCATCATAAGAAAATTGTGTTTCCTTACCGTCACAAACTCGATACACACATTTAAGCAGTTCATCAAGGATTGCTTTAGCTTCCGGATATGGAGAACTTAAAACGGCTTTAATCGCTTCATTGTAATTAATAGATTCAAAATTCATGTTCTTTCCGGCCAACATTGCTACACGGATAATCAAATCTTCTGACTTTGTAGCCGGTAAAGGATAAATCTTGAATGTGAGCTTATTTCCGCCGTCATCCAGCTTAATAATTTTCGATTCTTTCATTATTAAATTTTCTCCATTCTTTCAAAGTGGAATACCCAAGTTGTCGGTGCTAAAACTTTATTAATCGCTGGCAACGGGTTTGCGGTTTGAAGCACGCCATTAGAAAATTGGTAAGACTTTCCGATACTAGGTAAGCGAACAGTTAAGTTACAAACGTAAGGCTTTTTGTTTGAACTCATTGCTTCGTAAATGTTCGCAAATGCGAACGCTGTAGGGGAATTAGCTTCTAACGTAATTGTTACCGGGTAAATGTTGGGGGTAACACCAGCAGCCATATGACTGTCTACACCCATGCGGGTTTCGGCAATTTGCATTGAATCGGCAACTACTGCTGCGTCTGTTGAAAAGTTTTGTAATTGAATACCGTTAGGGTATAAATCTTCTACTGTCATAACCGCCGAAACATTGGCGGCGGTGATATCTAAATTTTGTGTTGGTAAAGCCATTTTTAAGCTCCAAAACTAAGTAAAACTAAGCATTAAAGAATTGCGGTTAAGGGCATTTCTACACGTTGGATACTTCCGGCATACGTGTACCATAGGCCTAAACGTGGCGTTCCTCTCTCTGTACGTACATTCGCAGACGGGGACTCAATCAAGTACCAATAACCCTTAGAGTACAAATCTTGTTTAATGTTTGTATTAGCGGTTTCAGTAAGTAACTGTTGAACTTGAGAGTTAGATAGTTCTAATCCTGTATCGATCACTCCGTTGCGTTTTGCCTCGTTGATAGGGTCAAGTAACCACGCTTCAATAAATGCGAATCCTAAGGCGTTATAAGGTGCTCTATTGATTGAAGCGAAGCCGTCCATAATTTGGCGTTGAATACGAGCTTTAAACCAAATCATTCCGTATAGAACATCAATGAATTCATAGATACCGGATAACAGGCAACCACGATTAATAAAGTCAAACTCAGCATTACGGGTTGCAAATGCGCCCACGTAATTCACTCTCAAATCATCTAAGGCTTCGGCTACTTCATCGCTTAGAACGCTTGCTTTAATGCCAGAAGCGGATTTAGCGAACCATGTTTTAATTCCTTGGTTTGCCGTCCAGTCAATGGAGGCACCCACGGCCAAAAATGTAGCGGTTTCCTGCGCACTGCCGTAAACCTCAACAAGACAATTGAAGTTATTTTCTTTCAGCTTGTAGGCTTTAGTTTGAGATTGTGTCGCTTGATTGGTCATCTTTACGTCATTATCCCAATCGAAATAGACATAATCATCATCGATATCTGCCCACTTAGCTAATTCCACGGCTTCATCTAATTCTGTCTCGTAAAGAGTAGTAAAGCCTACCCAATTGCGAGAAACCGAAGTAATAAGGTTCATATTTTGAGCCGGAGTTAAAGCCTTAGAACCTTGCGACAAAACCGCTCCGGTCTCTTCACTCAAACCTAACAAAGTGGATAAATCTGTGCCGGAACCTGTGGCCTCGGCGTATCCGATTGTTGCCGTGTCACCTGTTGCGGAGGTTGTAAGAATAATGGCTTTTTGGTCAGAGTTATAAACGCCTGTAACGCCTGTAATAGCAGTAGCAAGTAAAGAAGCTACTTCACTTAATGACTTAGCAGTAGATAAATCTAAATCGGATACTGTCTTAGTTTCAGCCCCAACGGTAATTTTTAATGAACCGTCTTCAATCTTAACCAGTTCGGATAATTGAGTATTAACCGGAGCGGAACGAATCCAAGCGGAACAATCAGCGGAAACCCTGCGAGCGATAAATAATCTTTGTACTGATTTCTGTTGATTGTTTACGCCTGAAAAGTATTGATTCGCAAAATCAGCTTCTTTTGATTCAGCCCCAAAATAATTGGCAACTGATTGAGCCGTAATGAACTCAACCGCAGGTTTAGAAGTTGGAATAAGTGCATTATCGGTAAGCAAGAGGCCGTTTGTTTCGAGGTCAGCCGAACCTGCTCCGATAACTCTAGGGGTAATTTGGATTAGGTAATTAGCATTAATGGACATAATTAAATCCCATAAAAAAAGCCCTCGGTTAGGAGGGCGGTTTGAAGTTAAGAATTATTTTGAAGTTTCTCTTTTCTTTCTCAATTCAGTAAAGAATTTTTTATATTTAGGTTGATTGGTAAACAAGTGAGATAAGTACTTACCTCCTTGTTGTTTCCAATGATCTAGTGCTATTTGGTTAAGTTTTTGAGGTATTGAGTCTCTAGATAGCGAATGTTTAATAACATCGTTTCTAGCCACCTTCTCACCGAATAGCGAATCAGTTTGAGATTCAGCAAGTAAATCATCTGCCAACCTATTAAGTTTTTCGGTAATAGTTTTAGACGAACGAGGATTATCAGCGAATAACTTAATAATCATGTTTTCTGCTGTATTTTCCGAACCTGCCTTAAACAAATCTTGAGAAGTTGCCTCATCTTTTAGATTTTGTCCTTTACTTCTTGCGTTAATAGCTCGCATGGCGGCGTTGGAAACCAAATCTCTAATATCGTAATCACTTCCTGCATTTCTCAATGCTTGCATTTTTGCCGAAGCACCCTCCAAAGCATTAATAATGTTTTTGCTCTCAGGCTCCAAGGCTTGCGCATACATAGTTGTTAAGCCTTCATTTTCGTATGCTTTCTCAAAAACTGCTGCATTAAATCGGTACAAGGCTTGGCGTGTAGGTTTACCGCTCTTATCAATTAATCCTCCTTGTTCACTAGCGGGCATATTCTTTACGAAGTCTACTAATGTCTCTTGTGTAGGCGAACCGTCTTGATAAGTTTGTATCTGGTCAAAAGAAACTCGGTTAGCGTCATTCCTCGCTTGTTCAACCGCCGTCATTTGGATATTTCCGGCAACGTTAGATTTATCTCCAATATCTTTAGTTACGTCTTTAGGTTGCATTACACGAACTAAGATCGGATTATCCATTTTGCTAATAACTCGCTTATCAACTCCATGGTTATTATCCATATACAAATCATCGCTGTAATCTTGTGCGGTTCCTTGTTTGTAGGCTTGAGTTAATCCGGTAACTCGTCCGTTACCTGCAATGGCTCTAATTTTTGAAGGATCATCAGAGTAATAATCGTTGTTTGTCTGTCCGTTAATATCGTTAGAAGTTAGAACTTTATTAGCGTCAACTACTGCATATTGAACGGCGTATTTAGTACCGTCTGGCATTGTCGCCCATTCTTTTCTACCTAATTGGTTCTCAGGAATAGAACCGAATGCAACCACCGGAGCACCCGAGCCAAAATCTCTAGATTGAGATAATCTATCGTAATCTGGATTTTGTGCGATAGCGTGCATTTGAGTACGTGAAGCCACGCTAGTGCGGTCTCTATTTTGTAGAACATTTTCAGAGGAGATTTTCTCTGGATTTTTAAAATCAAGTTTTTCAGGTAATTTCTTCCTTTTTTCTAGACGTTCTTTTACTCTTTGTTCGTGCTCTTCGTTTAGTTTCTTATCGCTTTTTGCCTTGGAAATATGCTTACCTGTGAACTTTCCACCCATACCACCGAGAATATTACCCGTGCTTTCATCAATTAATGCAGGTCGTCCCTTAGCTTCCTTTCCGTTCGGGTGTACGGTAATCCATTTAGAAGCGTCCTCAGCAATTCTATTGTTTCGTTTAAAAGCCTGTCCGATAGAAAAAGAAAGTCCTAGCCGAAACGCTCTACCTATTTCCTTAGCATTTTCCATTTTTAATCGTCCTTTGGAGGATAGCTAACATCAACATTCTTTAAATCAACGTTCACAGCACTAAAGAATCCCATTGTTGCTTTAACAACTGATTGCATACTCAAGTGAAGCGTTAATGTTGAACGTTTTACATAAGAATCAGAATCACCTACTAGAGTTGTATCCTTCGGGTCATCTGCGTATAGAAGACTTAAGCCCCTATCTTTAAAGAATTGAACGCCAACGGAGGAGCGGGCTACAGTATCAAGTGCCTGCGCTCTTAGCATGGCATTAATGCCGTCTTCTCCGTTTTTCGTGGAGGCGTAGCAGTCAACCTGCACTAAAACCTCTACAGTGTTAGATAAATAAATTTCATCATCTAAACCTTTGTCATCATACTGTTCAAATCCTGTGCCGTGGCGCACACTGGATATATACGAGAAGATAACGTAATCGTTACTTTCAGCAGGTAATGCGATATTGTTTTGATTACCGTAAAAGATATTTTCTTTCTTAATCTCAGGTACGGCAAAAACAGATAAGAACTCATAAACCACTTTAACAATGTTAGGGGTTAAGTTTTCCGCTTTAATTGTTTGTGTCGGTTCCTGTGCCGTTTTCGTTTTCAGTGTTTTCTTCATCGTCATTTTCTTTAATCGTTAATTGTGGCGTATCGGTTTGAAAAGTACACCGAACACAAACCCAACCAGCGTCCGAAAAATCCTCTAATACCGCTGTGATAAGCCAATACCCGCCAAACTTATCAACAATGTAATCACCCGAACGGGCGAGAGGTCTATATAAGCTCCACGGCCTCGATTCACGGTCATTAGACGCATGAATGTATAGCTTTCTGACTGTTGAGTTTTGACCCGCCAAATTTGCATGGTCTAGAGTACTATCCCCTTCGCTCTGGAAGTTCCCGGTAATCGTCTCAGCTGGTGCATATAACGCTTTAATCAAGCCGTTAACGTTCTCTTGACCTAGCGAGCGATAGTACGTAAAAGAATCATCCTGATAGTTAGCGTTAATCGCATGACGCACGATTGAATGTAGATTCAAGCTCATTATTAAATTACCTTCATTTCTATTGACGCAAACAAATTCCCGTTTAGTCTCAATGCTTGGGTTGTTGTCGTGTTGTTTGGCAATGATTCACCTCGTTGTATTTTTCTTACTTTTTTGTTTTCTCCAAGGGCTTCAAACATTGCCATAGTCAGCGGTGAACGCTTAGGAAAAGAACCGGGCGGGCAACCACCTTGATCAATCGTTTTCCTAATATCTGCTTTAACTGTCTCTCCTAACGTAGTAAATGCCTTGGTTACGTCTTGGGTTTTTATTAATTGTTCTTTAAATAGTTCCGCCCATTCCTTATTTTTTTGAGCGAACGTAGCCCGCATAAAGGGCCGGGGCGGATTGCTTAAAGTTGAAAACTTATAGTTAGTTCCCAATTGTGCATTTAACCAAGCGTTCTGCTTAGGAGTAACTCTTTGTACCCACCCGTACTCTAGATACATTGCATAAGTCGCAGTATCGGAATTCATTACCCCAACAAGTAACTTTTTACTCGCATTAGCTTTAATGTTTTCTAGTAACTTTCCGGTTAGGTTATTAGATAGAACTCGGATAGCCATGTTAAAATCAACTAGTTAATTTTCAAACAACTTCATTAGATCTCGCTCGGTACTTTTTAGGCCGGGCGTTTTTTTATCTAAAAATCGTTATCCCCACGGGTGGAAATTACCCCCACCGTAGAATCTTCCCCCAACTCTAAATCTAGCGGTCATAGTCCAATACATCGCACCGCATTTTGTTTGCGCCCACCAGTCACCAACAAAAGTATTAGCTTTTAGCAGGTCAAAAGAGGTACTTACTGAACCTTGAGAAGCACTAGTAATTCTTCCGGGTTGGCCTTCCGGCTGTTGGTCTAATGTGAGTAAATGGCAAGTAGCAAGATAAAGCAGCCGTTCACGCAAAAAGATTTTATTTTCAGGGTCATAAGGTGCAAAACTATCAGCGTCCGTATTGCCTACAAACCCTACGGCCAAATCAAAGTAATACTGCAAGTATTCATCCGAAAATTTAACTTCATCCGAATAGGCCGGGTAAATTTCTCTGAATTTGTCGGGGTCAAAAATTACTACTGCCATAGTGCACCATTAAAAGTAAGATTTAATTACTCTTCTTGTTTTGCTTCTTTAACGCTCATAGATTCGGGAACTATCGGGTGTAATCCGTTGTCCATTTCTTCTAATTCCCCGTGGTCTTGTTTAGAGTTGTATTCGTCTTCGGTTTTCATCTCTAATAAACACGGTAACCCGCCGTTGTAGCCTTTAAAAGCTCTTTCCCCGCCGTGCATTTTTACAATGTTTTCCCAGTCAACACGGTCTAATTTAACCGCAACACTGTTGCCACGGCCTAACAAAATGCCTTCTTTTTTACCTTTTAAATGATCGTTTAAACCGGGAAATACAATGGTCTTAGTTCCTCCGTTCTTTGTCGGAACGTCATCAAACATAAGGCCATGAGGTAAGGAGCAAGCGATGATTACAGTATCGCTAGATTTAGCGTTACTCTTAACTTTCTTTTCTTCTTCAAAGGAAGTTGATACCACTTGCGGGGTTTCAACTGTTTGAGCTGTTTGAACTGTTTGTTTTGCTGTAGCAGTATTAGCTTTACGTGCCATTGTTTTAATCCTTAACTTAAAAAAAAAGGAAGAGAGGGTTAGCGTCTATGCGCCCTCTCTTCCTAACGTGAGGAGAATCTAAGAGAAAAAATGACCAAAAAAAACCGGTATTTAAATACCGGTCATTGTGGCAACTAGTGAAGGTCTTCGGATTACCGTTCCCCAAGTACCGCCCATAACTTTTTGCTCAAAAGAAGAAAGTTTTGGAATAGTACGGCCTACAAAGTATTTCTCGCTATAGCAGGAATTGCCTGTATCGTTACCCATAAGAGTTGGTACTGTCATATAAAGCATTTCACCTGCGCTTGTTGAGAGTTCCGGCAACTGGACAATTTCCATTCCCGGGAAGCTCTTTTTAAGCATATCTACTGCGGTAAGGCCGAAAGAGTTCGGAGAAGAAAGGTAAGGAGCCATTGCGTTGCTAATAGCTAAAATGATTCTTCCGTTCTGATCCACTAAACCACCATTATTAGCACTAATTTGTGTCCAGAGTTTATTAATATCGTTATAAACGATATTAGCTGTAGCCTCAGGATTAGCAGCGGTCTTTTCTGCCCAAGTGCTCTTAGAGTTAATGGAAATTGGAGCGATAGAAGTAGGAAGGTTCGGGTCGTTTAACATACCGTAAATTTTCTTACCGTCCACGCCATACAGGGCAAATTTATTATGTGCTCTTGCCAAAATAAAAGCGGCTGCTTTCTGCTTAGAAGAAACAAGATTTAACTTAGCTTTGGCTGCTGTGTCTGTTTCCAAGTCGCCATATTTGATAGTAGTAGAGAATAAGAAGTTTTCTCTTACCGGATAGGCGACGTTAACATCCGCACTTACATTGTCTGTAAAGTCGGAATAAGGTGTTACGTCACCAACGTATTCTTCCACCGGGAAAGTATAGAACTTATCAGTTCTATCACCCTTACGGGCTTCGGGCATAATCTTAGAAGCATTCAATGCAGCAAAGAGAATCTCTACTACTTGCGGGTCAATAAAAGTAGTATAGACGGCTGGAACGCCAACACTAACCGGTGTTTGTAATGCGGCGTCACGTGCCAATCTTTGAGCGGTCTTTTCATAATCAACAACAATAGATCCGCTGTCTTCGGAATAAGACATAAAGTCTTTTACTTGCAAGCCTCCAACGCCTTTTAGCTTTGCTTTTTCAAAATTGTTCATTTATTAATCTCCAAAAAAATTTGAGTATCTGGATTAAGAACCGGAAGCGGCGGGTTTAATTGCCAAGCCGTGGTTGCTAATGATGATCGTGTCTCCCTTAGCTCCTGCGGTCTTTACAACCCAACCAGTATCGTTAGTTGCGCCGGCTGTGCCAAAGGAAATTGCACCAGTTGTTGGTGCGCAAAGAACGGCCTGACCAACGGAAGCGACAGCAGGGGCTTCAAGGTAATAATCTCCACGCTCTGCAATAGTCAGTTCTGCGCCCTGCTGATAAACATCGGTATCTTCACCGTCTAAGCCAACGGTTCCGGTAAAAGTTCTTTCAACAAAACCGATTACAACGTCACCGGCGGAACCCTTAGCGGAAGCAATCGGAAACTTAACCGCATTACCTGTGCTTGTTGAGGCTTTAGCAAAAGCAAAAGAACCGCATTTAACGGTTCCGTCTGAAATGTAGTTAACAGGTGTATAGACCGCCTGATTAAAAATTACCTGCTGGCCGGAAATACCAATAGCAGGATTTAAAGTTACTTTCTTTTGAAGCATTGTTTAATCTCCATTAAAAATATTTGGTTAGCTATGTACTTTGTCGAGGATTGAACCCAAGGCGGAAGGTTTAGCCGGGGCGGAATCTTTAGCAAAAGAAGATTTAGAACTTCCTGCATTACGACCCTTCATGTAAGCGAAGTAAGCGGATCTAGCGTCACGAGCAGAAACACCTTTAACGCCCAACTTGTTCAAGGCGGCAACGTAAACCGCTCCGGCGGAGTCGTAAGCACCAAGGCGAATGTTCCCGAGAACTGGTTTAACGTCATCAATAGCTTTCATTTCTGCATACATTGCTTTCTTGAGAACTTTCATAGAATCGGAAGCGGTAACTTCTTTTTTCTCTTCCTCTTCGTCTTTAGCCTCAAGTTCTTCATCGGAATCTTCTGCTTGATCTTTATCACCGTAATTCAAACCAGCTTTAAATGCGTTCTGAACTTCCTCCGGGGCTTCGTCTAAACCGCAAGCCTTTAATGCGTCTTGGATTAGCTTATCTTCCATGCCTTCTCTTTCATGGTCTGCGTCAACGCCTTTCGGGTCTTGTTTTTCGACTTTTTCACCGTAACGGGTGCCAGCCTCAAAACCTGCTTTAAATGCCGGGTCTTTCATCTTTTCATCAAGTTCTTTGTCATCGTCTTTGACTTCTTCGTCCATATTTACTTCCTCTTCTTCATCATTAGCGGGTTCATCATCTTTAACTTCCTCGTCTGAGTCTCCGGTTGCTTTCGGATAAGCGAGGTCGGTTAAAGTTGTTTTGAGTTGTTCGGCTTCGTCATCGCTTAAGCCTTTAGCCTTTAAAGACTCAATGATTTTCTCGATCTTTGCGTTCTTATCTTCATCCTGTACGTCTGTAACTTCTCCGTCTGGAGTAGTCTTGTGCAGGTCGATAATTGCTTGAGCGAGGGTCACTTCTGCCTTTTCTGTGGCATCGTTTTTTGTTTCTTCGTCCATTTTCAAAAGTTCCTGTTTTGAATCACGAGCCTTAACTTCCGGGCCAGCCCGCCCAGTTTCAACTAACGCCAAATGGTTCGCTCGAATTTGACGCTGTACATAATCGTATTTTTCCCCCGCTTCGGTGACGCCCGGCGTAAAGTCTGCAACATAGGAATAAGCAAGGCTTAACTCCTTCATTGATTCATCTTCAATGCGTTTAATTGCGTCTTTGTCGTGAATGTGTAAAGAGTTAAAGAGATACGGATAATCAAAATTTCCGTCCGTTCCTGTAGTGCCTATGCGGGTTAGTTTTGATTCCGGCTCACCGTAATCGTCATGGTGTTGCAAGTGAATCGGAATACCGTTTACGCTTTCAATAGTCTCCTGACTTTTAAGTTCGTCTGCGGGTCGGTAAGCGTAGTAAATTTTTTCCGGTTCGAGGTTTAAAGCCTCGTAGTTACTAATCTCTTTTCCTAAGTAAGGCGCAACCTGTACTTTAGTTAGCGGTGATTTAGCAACATGGAGAAAACCATTTTTATCTATTGAACGAACGCTTACCGAATCGAACGCAATAGATCTATTAGAGTTTTTCACTTCATTACCTCTAAATTATTTGTGGTTATGGGATAAGGGAATAGGCAAAACTAAGGCCAATGGCGACAAGAACAATTAATAATGCCCAACGGAAGCACCGCCCCCAAAGTGATAAGTCCTTATCGGGCGTTTTAAAAAACCACATAATTAAAAATTTCCCATGCTTTGTTATAATTTCCATAACATTTAGAACATTCCTTTAAATGGGTCTAAAAAAACCCCTTCGAGTCGTCACCTCGTTGGGGTTTTGCTTTATCTGCTGCTTTTATTGGTTACTCAGGGATTACGGGGCGAAACACGCACCGACAGTAAAAAAGTGTACCGGGAAGTACTTTCTGATCAACCTCCGAATCATATAAACCCTCTGACAATTTGAATCTTTTACCGTTCATAGCCATATGGCTTTTACGGCTTGTATACCGCCCCGGTACGTGTATCCAAATGCCCTCAGTGATACCTACTGACTTGCAATTTTCTTGCTGTATCTGTTGGCTAATTTTTAAGGTTTGATCCAGCGCAACTCTTTCAGCTCTTTTCTGCGTAAATCCTTGAGTCTTTTGTAATGTCTCGATTATGTTTGAGTAAGTATTTTTACCTTCGTAAGCGTCCATAAACGCCGAGCGGATATTTGATAGCTCAGAAGTTGCGATATTGGTAATAAGGCTAGTAGTGTCTTTAACCATGTCCGGCAACTTTTCCATGCAATTTGGCGTTATGAAAAAGTGCTTTCTGCTATCTCTCATTTCATAGTCAAGCACTGATTGAGGAATACCAGCGGATTTAAGCGAGGCTCTTTGCGCAACGCCCACATCATGAGCCAAGTTTTTTACATACCATTGTGCAATTTGTTGAGTCTCTTTGTCTGCTGTCCGCAACCACTTCATCATGTTTCGAGCGATAAAGTCATCAACGTTACGTTTAAACCGTTCGGGGTCACGTAATACAAGCTGGTTAATCTTCTCTTTAATACGTCTAAGACGTGCACGGTCGTACGGATCATCTGGTCTAAACGTAAGTGAAGCGTCTCTTGCTAATGCTCCTTCATCATCAAGATAAAGCAGAACTTCATTTAAAACACGTTGCCGGAACTGTTTTAGATAAGTCAAAACCTTCTTTTTAAATTTGGCTTGAACTCCCTTATTTGGTTCAACAGTGCGGGCGGTTTTCATTAGCTTATATCTCCGGCTTTATCCGTGTTTTCAACGTCTACTTTAGAATCCTGTGGGGCGTTACGCTGGTTAAGAAAATCCTCCATTCCGCCGTTCATACTAGAAGGGTCATCGGTCATAAGATCGCCCTCGACTTCTTCCGGCAATTCTGGAGATAGAAAATCTAACCCGCTATCTTGGTCTCGTCTTACGTACTCTCTAACCTCTTCGGCACTGATTACGTTCCTATCCTGCAGTACCGAGGCCATATCTACTTTTGTCTTAGCGGTCATGGCTTTGGCTGCACTATCTTCTTCTCCTAACTCATTAAACGTAAATGAAATAGAAGGGTCAACGTGTCCGAACTCGCAAATCTGAATAACGTTTAATAAAGTTTGTATAGCGTCTCTATTGATTTCCTGCTTAGATTTAATGTGGTCATAGTAGTTTCTGATATCGCTTTGACCCGTGGCATTAAAACCGCTCGGAGCGATACCTAATAACTTAACGGCTGGGGTTCGGTTTATAGCAGCAATAAATTCAAGTGCCTGTCGGATAATATCAACAACGCCACTAATGGTAAGGGTAATGTTTTCCACCGATTCCGCACTATCACAGGCAAAAATAGCGTCATTGTTTCTATAACGCTGTAACAGTTTCATTTTTGAATCGAGAGCCTGAACACCTCCAAAATCCATTACTTCCGCAAAGTTAGTTTTGAAAACTGTTAGATTTAATTTATCCAGAATACTTACGCCTGTTTCTCTAGCTTTATTCCAGTGCAGAACATAATCCCAAAGAATTTGGGCTTGGGGAATGCCTAAAAAGTTATATGCAGGTTTTAAAAGTAATGGCGGTTCGTTATCAACGAGCTTAATTAATCTGGAAGCGTGTACAGGTTTACCGAGTACGAACCACGAACTTGGATCAAGATAATCATCAGCGAGCGGATTAGAAGCGTTATACGGCCCGGGGGAAACATTAACCGGATCAACTACTACTAACCTAATATTTTTACCTTTTTCGAGTTCTGCTGACTTATCGGAAATATTTAACGGTAAAGTTAAATCCTCTGTTCCGGTATCAATGAAGATAAAAGCACCGCCCATGAAACCGACAATAGCTAATGCTTTATTAAACATACTTCTAAGTTTGTACTTAGATTCTTGGAAGTCTTGGAGCTTAACTAAAACGTCTGGTTCGACTTCATCCCCGCCGGTTACTTGTATCCATTCCCGGCACATATCATCCGCCACGGTCTGGATACAAGTTCTAATCATGCCGTTCTGTGCTATCTGCTGTAATACGCCGTAACCCACAAAGGAAGTAATAGGGTATTGGCCTAAATCGATAGCATGAGCGGTAAGCGATTCATAAAACGCATTAAAACCGCCAGCAAAAGCGGAATCACTAGCGAACTCGCTAGGCGTTTTTCTTTCCTCTTTCGGAATGCCTAAGCTAATTGGAGGAGCGAAAAGATTTTCTAAATCTGATTGAGTAACGGTTTGACTAGGCGGGACATAAGGGAAATAGTCCGCTTCTTGAATTTTTGAATAACGTTTACTCAGTTTCTCATGTTCACTTGATACAGTTGTATCTTTATTTACGGCTGTATCTTGAGATCCTGATTTATTTTTCTTTCGAATAGACATTATTAATCTCGTTTAAAAGTTTCGTTATTCAAGTTCTTACTTAATCAAGCTATAGGCATAAGCCAAAGTGACAACGGCAACGCAAGCCATTAAGAACCAAGGAAGAACACGACCCCAAAGGCGTAAGTTTCCCTTTTCGTCTATCAGTAATTCCATAATTGCCTTCTTTGGTATAATTTTCATATCAACTTAATTCTTCAGTTTGATAAATAGAAAACCCCGAGCAACTGCAATTGTTCGGGGTCATTTTTTTAGGTTTGAATTTTCGGTTAATACCGGACTGGATACTTCAATTGCTCCATTAGCTCAGGAGTAAGCATGAATCCGGCTTTATTGCGGTAATAGCTAAGAGCCTGACTCATCGAGTCGATCATGTCGTCATGAGCACCCGCAGGAAAATTAAACATTTCCGCTTCAAACGCACTCACCCAAGGCGTTCTGTCCGGGTCAGGTATGTAAACATTACCAGCTTCAAAAAAAGGCGTTATGGCACTTGCTCGGGCTTCTTTTGACTCCTTAGGAGTAATCGGAATAATCCCGCTTACGGTCTTTTGAAGTTCGGAAATAATCGCACTGCCATTAGCTTTATCTTCTACTAATTTTCTTGTTGCACGAGGCCACTTTCTAGCTAGTAATAAAAACATTTCCCGGGTTTTAACGAAGTCCCATTGTCCACGCACTTGATCTAAAAGATAAAAGTCCGCTCCTTTTTTGCCCCAAACCTGACCTACTACATAGTCAGAATTTTTAGAGTCTTTAAAGGTCATATCCCAACTTATTAGTTGTTGGTCAAATTGAGGCGGAACGCTTGTATCAGTCCAGTACTTAATCCATTCCGCTTTAAATATTGAACCGCCATCCGGGATCGGGTGCTGCTGATATAAAGCCACCCAATCTCTGGAACCGATTGTTTTCTTTATTTTCTCTAATTGGTTTAAGTCGTAACGCTCAGGGTGTAAAGCCTCGCCCTTATGTCGGTGCGGTTCGTCATTTTCTGCTATAGCAGGATAGTTGATTACTGTAAAAGTATCACCTGCGCCGACAGTCATATTTTCTATTAGCCGACCAATTAGATCATCACAATTATGTGTTGGAATTAATGACTTGCCGACTAAATAAATGCCGTCTTTAGCAGTTGTAGTAATGCAACGCCCCCACCCGGATTCTTCTTGCGAGGCTTTACAAAAAATAACCTGCCTATCTTTCTCTTTCCTCGGTATTACGTGCTTATAAGAAACCTTACAAGGAATATCTACTGTAGGTGAAAAACTCAATCGATAACAATCGAAATTACGAATGTATCCGTCTTTCGCTAACGTTCCTTTTTTATTCACGACCTCAGGATTGTTACTTACCATTCCCAAAGAATGAATAAGCTCTTGGACTTCTTCAAATAGTCTCTTGTTAGTATTAGCGAATCGATTTAGATTTACTGATCTGTCTCCGTCTGAATCAATCAAACCAGCTAATAACAATAATCGCTCTCTTTTTGAAGCCTGTAGATATTTACGAGGGATATGTTTGTTGAACAAAACACCCAACTCAACTAATTTTTTTCTTAGTCCTTGGTGTCTATAACGATAAACAAAATTACCCTCAGAATCTGTTTCTCTAGTAAATTGATAACCAGTATTTTCACAATGAAAGGTATATCCATGTCCGCACCGGATATCAGGGCCGGATTTAGAACCGTCTCCTAACCATAAACCAAGCCAGTAAGGATTAATAGGTAAATCTTCATCTTTTCCATAATCTAAACATTGAATATGAGGAAAGGTTCTTTTCTTTCCTAATAACTCTTTTGATTGTCGTAAAACATAATTATGTTCAGGGCGACTTTTTACTGGCCAAAGATGATTCGCTCCACAAATAATACTTTCTGTTCTTGTTTGGGCTTTATGGTCACACCATACTTTTGAGCCTATATGAGTAACCTTTATAAGATTTCCTTGTAATCCAAAAATTTCATCTCCAACTTGTAATTCTCCGTGTTTTTTCCACCCTTTAGAAGTAAGTACGGGAACATCATCTTTAATTGGGTGCCACCTTGTAGCCATTACAATTACACCTCCTCCCGGACTTAATCGTGTATAAGCTGTAGACGTATACCAATCCCAAATAGATTGACGAACTGTTGCACTATTTGCCTCTGCTCTGTCCTTGATCGGGTCATCAATAATAAGGCAGTCTGCACCCATTCCAGTGATACCGCCACCAACACCACAAGATCGATAAGAACCTCTGTGATTAACTATTTCGAACAAATCAGACGTTCTTATGTATGAACCTCTGGAGTCTACTTTTACTCTTTTACCCGATAACGTAGTATTCGGAAAAATCAAAGAGTACGTCTCGTCATCGATGATCCTTTGTACATCCCGGTTAAAACGTTGAGACATATCCGCAGCATAAGAGGTTGCGATTATTTGTAAGTCTGGATACCTACCTAGTAAATAAGCGGGAAATCTTCTTGATACAAGTTCACTCTTACCAGATCTAGGAGGGCAACAGATTATTAGACGAGGTGATTTTTTGTTAACCACCGCTTCTAGAAATTTGTCTAATACATCACATATTTCTTTGTGTACCCACCCCATTAAGTAATCAGGCTTAGTATGTTGCGTAAAGCAGGCTAAAGATTTACGAGCCTTCCAAAGGCGTATCTCCTCCAGAGTTGGAAGCCGTTTTGGATCTATCACTTAACAACTCCTCTAATTGGTTTAGCTCGTCAACGGTTAATTTTTCTAAATCGTACTTATGCACCGCTTCAATTTTTACGGGTTTATCATTTGAGCCGGTTACAACAACTTTTTTACGGTCTCCGAATCTTGAATCATCACGAAGGCCAGCTTCTCTTGCGTCTTCTTGAATGGAAACTTTTATAGCCTCAACTACACCTTTCGGAATATCCAGCATTTGGCTAAGGTGTAGTTTTGCAATCTTATAAAGCTCCTCGGATTTTTTCATCCGGCGTTCGTTGAACATATCCGCACTGTCAGCCCTTGCGCGCGCGGACTGTAAACAAAAATCAGGGTGTTCATCTTTCCATCTTCCTATAGTTACATAAGACGGCATTCCTTTCATACGTGAAATCTGACGCTCTGATTTTCCTTCTCGGATTAAGTCACAAATTTTGTCGGCAAGACTTTTACTATAGAGGGTCTTGCGTCCTCTCTTTGGTTTAGTCGTTGCCATATATACCCTCAAAGAATCGGATTAGGTTAAAGCGGGTTACAGTCTCCCCGAAACTTATTTAAAAATATCTTTAGCTTTTTTAATTACCACCAAAAGGCAATAAGCAAAGATACAGTAAGCAATTCCATAAAGAGGAATAGCGGCTATTAAAGGCAAGGAAGACGCAATAGTCATAAGTTCTCCAATAGCTTGTATAATTTCAGACATGGACAATCCTCCAGCGATTGTCTAAAAGGAAAACCCCGAACAGCTCGCAACTGGACGGGGTTTAAATTTTGTTCAGCTGATAAGAATCAACCAAGAAAAAAAGCCACCTAAGGAGGTGGCCAAATATCGATAAATTAGGTTATTTAATGTTTTTTATCTTAACTCTAATACAAGCTCTTTTCCTAGGGCTTTAAAAGCATTTTGTAATGTATCTATTTTAGTAGAATGTTTAATGTCCGTGATACGAGTAACTTCTTGGGGCTTAATTTTCATCTTGCGAGCTAAGTCTACTGGTCTTATGTTAGCTTGGACCATAGTATTCAAAAGTAAAACCTTAGCAATGACCGAAGCTGGCAAACCCACTGCCATATCCCCAGTTTGCAAATCAGAAGGCGCAGGAAATTTTCTACCGTCTTCAATATAAAAATCAATAGCCGTAATAAGAGCGTCCAACGCATCTTCTTTCAATTCGTCCAAGCTCCAAGATTCTGTAATAGCCTCTGGAACGTCACGGAAACAGGCTATAAATCCACCTTCTCCATTAGACTCAACCGTCATTGGATACTGATAGTTTGCCATTTTTAAATTCCTTTCTTGTGCGTAACTTAAGTTAACTTCAGGCGGGAGGTAATCCCCCGCCTATCGATTAACTAATTCCTAGTTGTCGTTTTATCAAGTTCATGTACTGTTTAGAGTACTCTTGCGTAGGATGTCTTTTTATTACTGTTTGCTTACCATTTAAATAAGCCTTGTAATGATTTTTACCATCCTTTAAAACGACCCCTAAAGATTTCAGTTCATCGATAAATTGTTTGTGTTTCATGTTAATAACTCATAATTTATCGATGGATTAATTATACACAAAAAAGTTTATAAATGCAAGCAAAAATGATTATTTGGCTCGCTTGATCAGGCTCAAACGAGAAAGCCGTAATAGCTAAAGTCCCAAAGAACCAACGAGGATACTAAAAATCAAAAGTAGGTTAATAACTCTTAATGCTTTTCCTCTTCTTTCAAGAATTGCATTTAATGCAGTTATTGAGTGTTGATACTGCTTTAACAAATCTTTCTGCATGGAAAGAACAGGGATATCACCTTCATTCTTAGTCTCTAGCCATTGAGGATAACTTTTACAAATTCCTTCTGGATAAGAAGAACCGCTTGAGAAAATGAGAGACATTAACAAAGCCGCTAAACATAAAGAAGCAGAAATAATGCCTAACCAAAGTCCCCAACCTTGAAAATACTTGTTAATAAATAGATAGAAAAGTAAAGAAACAAACACGGTACAAAACCCTTGATAAAAAGCAAGGCGTTTAGTTTGTTCGGGTATTTCAGAGTTAATTTTTCTATCAAGCTCACCTTTAGCGGTTTCGATAAGAATTGAAGCGGTTTTGATATCGTTAGATATATTTTCGTCCATAACAAAAAACCCCGCATTAAGCGAGGTTCCTATCTTTCGTCCATGCCAAAGCCCCTAAGCAGGGGCAAATGGTACGCACTTATGTGGTCAGCAAATTTTATTTAATTATAAAACAAAATTTTATTTTGGGGTAATTGTTTAATTTTGAGCTATTGAAGCAATGCAGGAAGTGCGAGTTTTGCTAATTCGATAACGTTTTCAATGGTTAGTGGTACACATTTTTCTTTGGCGTATTTCTTTAGTTTTTCTATGTAGTTATCAGTTCGTAAGGATTCAAGTAATGAGTAACCGTTAAGAGTTAAGGAAGGGTTAGAAGATAAAGCATAGGAATAGTAACCGTCTAAAGAGCACCGGACAGATACGCCCTCTAAATATCCGCCGTTAGCGAGAAGTTGGACATGCTTTAATACTACTCGTTGAGAACTATCCTGATTATTTCCTATACGCTCAGATAATAGCTGTCCTTCTTTCCACTCTGATAAAGATTCCACATCTGCTAGGAATTTGTCTAAAGTTTCTGATTCAACATGAGCAAGTATGGTGCGTATAAGTTTCCAGTCTAACCGCATAATTTAAATTTCCCCTGTAAGTTGTTTCCGGATATCACTTTCAAGTTCTACTCTTTCTTTAAAGATTTTTAAGATTTTTGAACGCCAGTGAATCTCTTTAGCTCCTTTGGATATATGGGCGTGTTGGCGCAGTCTTTCATATTCTCGATAAGTACCGAAAACGAAAATCTTAATAAACTTTTTGACTGGTAGGTATTGCAAGTAATCAGGCATAGAACGCCATACGTCATTAAGAAAATCAGCGTCTTTATAGTCGATAGGCTCGGGCGGATCTTCTCTGTACCTTAGCTCGTCATCTTCTCGTTTTTTGCGCTCCTCTTCGGTTTCGTGTAATCGCTCGGTTGTTGCCTTGAGGTATTGACAAAAAACAAAAGTGATAGAGACTCTTCTATCGAATCTATCGCTATAAGCCCGCCTCCAATTTTCAAGACGAGCTAAGAAATTAGTATCTATTTCAAAATCATTCATATGTTTGTCAGTACTCTACAAATTCCCAACCGTGAGTTTTCTTTGGATACACCACTATCATCTTGAAGGGGTAATTAGTTGCGGTTGATTTAACTTTTACTTTTGCGTCATCTAAAAAGATTTTTGGATTAGCTTTAACCTCGTGAAATTCAAGAGTGCTATCAGCTTTTAGAACTAAAAAATCCGGCGTGTACCAACACGCACCGTCTGCAATTTTTACCTTGATAGATTCGAACCAAATTTTTTGGATCCGGCCGGCTGCTTCCTCAGCTTTTAAGTACTCGAAATAACGCCGTTCGGTCTTATTCATTTGACCTTCTTTTAGCCTTCCTTTGGCTTGATAGAGGCGCATACCTTTAGGGTTCTTAGGACTTGTTTTGTCTGATTGAGTCGATTGAATTAAATCTTGAATAAATCCTTGCTGGAAGCGTTTTTGTCGTTCCTCTTCTTCCTTTTTCTTTTTGTAGTAAGCAACAACAAGCGGATCATCTTCGGAAAGTCTTAAGCCGTTCATTTTGTTGTCTCCTTTAATTCGAATCGGTGGCAAGACTTGCAATCCTTATGCGTAATCATCCCGTTGTATTTGCCGGAGAACCAACGTGAACAAACGCCATGTTTATCAGAGGATGACGGAAAAGCGATATACAAGGTAGTTTTTTCAAAATATTTGCAATGACCGCAAGTATTGAGATAAATCTTTTTCTTTTTTGGCATTGAGTACATAGTCGCAATAGTCTTGTGAGCTTATAAATTGATTGATATTTGTTCTAAGGTTGGATTGAAAGAGGGGGATTTTTTATAGAACGCTATGCGCTTAGATATCTGTGAATAATCCGCTTTAATGAACTTATCGCATTGATAATCAATAACGTTCGCTTCCCAGTGTTTATCTGGCTTTTCATGACAGAAAATCTTGAGGTGAAGATTACCGGGCTGGCCTAATAGGAAATCTGTAATAACGCTCATTGGGCGGTTTGCCAGTTGGTTCTTTGGTTGCGGTCTGGATTGAGCGAATTGACAAAATAAGCAAATACCGGACATTTTTATTCCTCCTGTTGGTCAATAGAGGAATCAAGTAAGAACCCGGCAAACTTAGCAAGCAGATAAATGAATGCAAATAAAGCGAATAATCTAAGCAAAATGCCAAGAACTAAATCATTCATTTTTTACCTCCCAAAATCTTCAAAATTAGTAATCGTGTTTGAACGCTCATATAAGCCGTATACGGCGTTTTGTTTTCAAAATGGGTATTCGTATTGGTTAGGATTAGAAAATTGATTCTGGAGCTTTTTAGCTAGGTCAAAAGACTTAATAAGGCCAAAGGTTTTATTTATCTTGTCGTTTTTCTCTTTCTCGATAGCCTGCTCCATTGAGTTCTTTTTTTCTTCCCGCATTAAGTCGGTTGAAAGTTGTTTTTCAAAAAAGGCTAAGATTCGAGTACCGAAGGAATAACAAGATTCGTAATCCGTTTGTCCGTTCGGTTTTGTGATTGTTTTTGGCGCAAGTTCAGGATGACCGACGTTTACAGCCCATTCATTTAAAAGTTCTATTTCTTTCCATTCGAACCGTTGGAACTTGCGGTTAATCGAGTATTCAATAGCCATGTTGTAATAGCCAATGAATTCTTTGATATTCCTTGAAACATTCGGCCAAAACCGCTTACTTACTTCTTTGTGGTATTGGCAAACAAACGGAGTCGGATCAGTGGCGTTACGAGTTGTCGAAAAAATACATTCTGGAGCCATGCAGCAAACCGGAACTATTTTTACCGATTCGCTAACGGATAAGTCTTGATTTTCTTTAGTCCATGCCATTTTTGATTTCTCCTAAGTGTGTATTTATCTTTGTTGTTGCGGTTTGTAGCTATAAAAACCTTCAATGATTCGAGGTAAGTTGTTTGGACTGGTGATAAACTCAAGATCGGCTTTAAAGCCGTTATTGCCTTGACCGTTGAGCGAATTTGCGACTTTGACCTTAGAAAAGACCCATTTCACTAAATCAAGTCCCTTTTGCTCTTCGGTTATTTCATTGTCAAGAACTAGTGCCCGCCAAAAATCCTTAAGCTGATTGATTCGCTTTTCTGTGTTCCAAATGATGACCGGAGGATTATTCGGCAAGACTTCGTGATAGCAGGCGATGATTTTGTCCTGCGGACAATTTTCGGCAAGAGGGTTGTTTGAAGGTACGTTTGTGCCTTTTCCAAGATTCGGATTATCAAGGAATGGATTTTTTCTCTGTACGTGCCTTTTTACCCAGTTTTGCCAACACTGATTCCAACCTTTATCGCTTCGGAATTTATCTTCTCCACCGCTTTGTGTGTAGTAAAACTTAAAGTCATAAAACGTTAGCTCAGGATCAAGATCCGGCCTCATAACTTGGCAATATTTCCGCCATTTTTCCGGCAACTCTTCTAAGTCAAACTTGTGAGTCCGAGATTTAGATTTAGTTTTTACTGCTGCCTTCGGTTTTTGCTCAGTTTCTTCTTGTTCGTCAAAAATCAAAAGAGAATCTTCGGAAGAAGTAATTTTTTCCTCGATTTCTTCCTTTTCTGCACTATCCGACTTATTAATTAATAATATTTGTTCTTGTTTATGTTCTTGTTCTTGTTCTTGATTAGGCAAGGTATTCGGTAAGGCTTTCGGTAAGCCTTTGCCAAAGCCTTCCGCATAACCTTCGTTATACGCTTTAATGAACTCTTCCGGAAGGGCTTTTTTGAAACTATCCGATTGATTATTAATGATAAATTCTGCACTTCTTGCAAAAATATAATCTCTTAAATTACATTCTGGAAGGCTATCTATGGCACTATTCCACGATTTAATTACGTTCGGACTTTCCGGCAAATTGTATTTAAGGAAGTTCGGAATGTAGATTAATTGCTCGGTTTTATCGTAGAGAATTAAGCCCTTTTCTAAGAGTTCCAAAAAGGCTTTTTTGAATATTTCAGTCATATCTAAGGAAAGACTTTCCGAAAGGCTTTCGGTAAGGCTTTCTTTCTCAGATAAATATTGAACGCTTCCTTGTTCAAAAGCTAAGGCCTCAATAGAAGAAGAAAATGCGCCTATGGGTGCGAGTTCTTTCTTAGTCAGAATGTAAAACCAAGCGTACCTAGCTTCAAGACTTAATGACCTGAATTTTTTGTCGTTACTAATACGACAGTCTATTTTTCTGTATACAGCCATTTTTAATCTCCTAGCGACCTTGAATATTTGCTTGAGCTTTACTAATTGTTTTGTTTCTTGAAAATACTTTTTGGAGATACAAAAGCCGCCCTTCGGGTATGCCGTGAATGCGCCACCCGGAAACGCTGGCCGGACTAACACCAACGATTACGGCGACAGCTTTAGTTCCGCCCAATTCGTTGATAACCGCCTTGGCGGTGTCTTTATCGGTTCGTTTTCTCATAATCAAAATTAGGTTTTGTTAAACAATTCCGAATTTAATTATAAGGAAATCCTAATTAAAAATAAATGTTGCCTTTTTGGTTTTTTCCTAAAATAATTAGGAAAAACTAATTTCAAGGAGTAGTTATGAGTACACTTGCAGAACGTCTTAAGGAGGCATTAGCCCAATCCGGTGTAAAGCAAATTGAAATAGCTTCTCTATGCAAAATAGCCCCTGCCTCGGTTTCGGATTGGTTTACAGGCAAAACTAAAAGTATCCGTTCGACTCATTTAGAAAAAGTTGCAAACCTTTTAAATGTTTCTTCTGTTTGGTTGGCCACCGGAAAAGGTGAGATGAAGTCTCAAACAGTGCTAGCAGAAGATCAAGTTGAAAATTTGGATGAATGGATAGAGATACCGGAATACAGAATTAAATTCGCTGCTGGATTCGACCAAGAGCCAAACTTAGAAGAACTTGACTCAAACCATAAGGCCGTTTACCGCCGTTCTTGGTTCATTGATAAAAGAATTAATCCGAATAATTGTAAGCGTTTCAGAGTAGCCGGAGACTCTATGGAGCCGTTACTTTTGGATGGTGACGTGGTACTTGTAAATTGTGCCGAAAGATTCATTATAGACGGCAGAGTTTATGCTTTTGTTTTCGGTCATGCGCTAAGAGTTAAAAGGCTCTATTCGCAAATCGACAGATCAATCTTAGTTTGTTCGGAAAACCCAAATTTTGCGGATGAAAAAATACCGCCCGATGAAGTAGATCAAGTAAAGATAATCGGTGAAGTGGTTGAACGCTCAGGGTCAATATAGGAGGCGTTATGAATACCGTTTTTAAAGTAATTTGGAACTTAATAAAACTACTGCTTCTTTGGTTTCTTATTTCATTTGCTTTAATGATTTTTACATTGTATGTAAATCCTAATGATAAGGATACAAATGCCATATTGTTCATTGTGTATATTTTTGCGCCTCCTTTATTTTATTGGTATGCAAGGCACGCCCGTAAGAAAGACGAAGAAGCACAAGAACAGCTTAGGCAAGTAGAACTGGCAAAACTTAACTTATTACCAGAGGATAAATTTAACCAGTTATTAGTAGTGGTAGAAAATGATAATAATCCGGTAGCAGTAGTTGAAAGTTTCTTCAAAAAAGCCAAAGAAGAAGAAATAGAACTTTCTCCAGATCAAAAAAATAAACTTAGATTAGCTTTGATTTTAGGATTTTGCCGAACCAAAACAGTGCCAATAAATTGGGGAAATTCGTATTTAAAAGAAGCTCCTTTCGTAGTTCAATCTACTGAAACAGTTATATACGGCTCAAAATTTAATGAACTTTGGACAACTAAAACCGAAAGACATTATCAAGCGGGAAACCGTGGAATGAGCTTAAGAATTATGAAAGGGGTATCAGTAAGAGTAGGAAATACGGCTGGAAAATCGGTATCCCAAGAAGTTAGAGAAGAATTAGACGGAGGCCAAATTTTGGCAACCACTAAGCATATTTACTAT